>JAKSBM010000041.1 GCA_022361135.1 Desulfobacterales bacterium
AGATAGGTAAGCAGGGAGGCATGATCACCGTGGCCCTGGCCGTCGATGCTCACCAGGGACGTGGTGCGGGAGGACCAATTGATGGAATAGACATCCCGGGCATGGTTCAGCAGCATTAAATTATTATTGGCTCGCACCGAACTGGAAAGCCACAGACGGGTACCGCCAATGTGCAATTGATTCAAACCGGCATGGAAGGTCACATTTTGGGTATCGAGATTTGCCGTGTCAAAGACCCAGGTGGAAGCGGTACTGCCGTCGTTCCCCAGGGTAATCAACCGATATCCTTCATTGAGGCCAATGACGTAATTGCCGCCCTGGCCATGGAATTTATACTCGATTTTATTGTTATGCTCACTGGGAAGATCCGGCATGAGCAGGGTCCGTGAATTACCATCCAGATAAATATGGGTAATCACGTTCCGATATTCAAAATTATCGATTTTGTGGAGAATATACTCACTGGGCCAGAGGTAATAATCGAAATCAAAGGTTTCATCCTGCTCCAGGGTCCTAAGGACGCCGAAACCGGGATCATCCCGGGTTACGGCACCGGGAAGGGTCTGATAATCATACCCCGACAAATGGGTTTCCGGGGTGGCCGGCAGTACGATCACTTCTGTTTCCCGGTGGGAAAGGGTATAGGAAGGGCTCGTCACCCCAAGGGCATGGGCAATATTAATCTGGGCATCTGTATTTTCCACAGGCCCGTCATTGACCCAACCGAAATAATTAATTTTACCGCTGCCCGAAGAACCGTGGGTGGTCTGATTCATATAATGGGTACCAAATCCCAGGGTGGCATTTCGAAAATTCATGTTGGTGACCACGGCCCCGCTCTTGGCCGCCAGAATATTGGTACCATTGCTGGTAATCAGGTCAAACCCGGTCTCTTTATATGCATCGTAAACGGTCTTAAAATATTTACCAATGGCTTTGGCTTCATCGGCAATGATGGAATAGTTCTGGGCCAGGGCGGCAGCACCAATGCCCAAACCGGCCACAATGACGCCGGCCCCTCCCACAATGGCGCCGGCTGTGGCGGCTCCGGTTGCAACGGCCCCTGCCGTGGCTGCGGTGGCCGCAACTGCGGTATTGGCGGCAACATAGCCGGCCACACCCGCGGTGATGGACAGCCCCAGGGCTGTGCTGGAAAGAATAAGACCCGTGGCATCAAAGGCCAATTGAGTACCAAACACCGCTTTTTGGGCATCGTTTTCCGCATTGGCAATCTGGATGGAGTCCAGAATCACATTGGCGGTCATGAAGCCCACACCAACGGCTTCACCGGCATAGGCCAAAGCATGGCTGGCCTTGGTTGCACCGGATAGTGCCTCACTGGTTTGCAGCAAGGATTTGGCCAACCGGACCAATTTCACCGTATCCGTGGCCGCTCCGAAAAGGACCTGGGCCCCAAAGAGCCACCGATGGACTTCAAGGGCGGTGTGCAGGGTACCGGAAGCCCCCTGGCTGACGCCCTGACGCTGGTATTCCTGGGCCAGATTCACCACAAACTGAACCAGGAAAGCGGCATTGAGACCGTCCGGCGCCTCGGCATCGGGTTCCGCCCCGGTGCGCCTGCGCCGCAGGGCAGCGTGCTCGGTCTCCAGCTGCTCATCCATGTAGGCTTTGAGTTTAAACAGGCTGTCGTCCTGGGTTTCGATCCAACGGGTTTGCTCCGAGTTCAATTTGTTCATGAACTGGATGCGATAGGTTCCCCCCGGCCTTTCTTCCAATGTGGCCAGTACCGGTACCCATTCCGAGGTCAGGGACGTGGCCAGATTATGGGTCCGAATAAGGGACTCTGTGCTGGAAATGGCCTTGGCGACAATGGCCCTTCCCTTAACGGTTTCCATGGCCTTTACAAGACTTCTGGGCGAAGGTTCCGCCGGTGTGCTCGGCTGGGTTCCAGCCTCTGGAGTATAAGCCAGTGCTTCTTGTCTGCGGCGACTGCCGAGGAAAGAGGCCCAGGCCCTGGATGGGTTTTCCCCTTCCTGTGCAGACAAAGCAATCAAACGTTGAAGAGCGGCATCGCTGGCATCACCATATCCGGGCACATCGTCGGTCACCAGGGGAATTCGGGTGGCCCCATCCCGGATATTACCGTCGGCATCCACGTCGGAACTGCCCACCACGGAAAAATTAAATCGATTCTGGGTCCGTGTCACGGTTTCGGGATCAAGAACAACCGTGGTGCTGTGGGTCTGTTCATATTGGCTGATCCGGGTGCTCACCGCATGGTCCCGAATCTCCTGGAGACGGATGACTTCCTGCTCAAATGCCACCAACCCCACATGGGGATCGGCCACGCCGGAAATCCCTTCATGGTTGGACAAGGGACTGTCCGGGTTACCTCGATACACATGGGATTCCTCAATGACATCCGCCGGTGCAATGGATTCCTTCAAATTTTCATCCCCATGGCGAAATAATTCCGGGACATCTGCGATATCACCCCGGACATCAAAGGGCTCCGTATCCAATCCGTCCCGCCTTAACTGTTCGAACCGCTCCCTGAAAGCATCCCATTCCGCCCCATCCGGATGGACCAGATCCGGGTTCAAATCCACCACATCCTGGGGCGGAACTTCCACCACCTCGGTGGGACTGACCTTAACCTTACCGGTGAAATCAGTTCCCAGGGCCGTGGTGACCCGGGCAACATCCGCCGCACTTAAGGCGCCTTCCGAAGTGGGCAGAACAGGCAAACCAAATTCATCCACCTGAACTCCGCTGCGGAAACGAATGGCAGTCTCATCCCTGCCCGGTCTCCGGGTTGCCGTAAAGGGTTCACCGTCCGGGCCGGACTGGCGGAGGGTTTCAACATCAATCCCCTCTTCCGGGCCGTAATTTTCATCCCAATAACCGCCCCAATAGGGCAAATGCCGTTGGACAATATCAGCACTGAGGCTGGTATCCACAGTGCGTGCAAAATCCTGAACCACCCCAAAGTCCTCTATGGAACCAATGGCCTCACCCACGGATTGAATGTCCTGGGTCGATGCCAGAACCAATGCATCGGCAAGATAATCCCTTACCTCGGCTGAAATCCGATCGGCGGCCGCATCCCTGAAGACCGGTTCCAGGCGGGCGGCAAACTCATCGGGTTCCAGAATGGCACCCAATTGGCTGAGCAATTGGACAAATTCAGTGGGGGTTCCCTTGGCATTCTCAAAAAAGGTTTTATACGCATAATCCCGGGGCAATTCTCCCACCAACCGCTGGAAAACCTCCGTTGCATCGGAGGGCAAGGTATTATGCTGACGCACCAACTCCAATGAATCCGCGGAAAGTGCCCCATTATACCCTGCCGGATCTCCGGAATTAATCCGGGTAAAATCGGCAATGTTGGCAAACCGGCGTTGCATCTCGTAAAGTTCTTCGCCCAGGACACTGATCTCGGTGCCTTCGGCATCGTCCAAATCCGCAGTCATGGTCCGGATCCGCCGGGAAAGGGTATCCAATTTATTTTGCCAATGGCCTGCCAATATATTGGGGTTGGCAGAGGAATAGGCATCCAGTTCAAACGCCCCGGCATTGAGCCGATGCAGCTGGTTCTCAAGTAAGGTCCGTTGGGTTTCGGTGTATGACCCCAAAGCGGTGGTGCTTTCCGACTCAAAAAGGCGTGATTGTGCGGTATTGCTAAAATAATTTTCCCGCAGGAACTGCTCGCCGGCGGCATCCACCGGATTAACCCGAATGCGGGACTCGGGATATTGCGCCCGGGCTTCTCGGACAACGGCCCGGATGGCATCCTTGTCCCCATTGATATAGACCCGCCCATCGGGTGCCTGGGTGGGATCTGAGTGATATGCACTTTCCACCGAGGCCTCAACCGTGAGCATTTTGCCGACGGAATCATGGGAGTAAAGGGTCACGGCAACAATGTCCCCGTTGGATCGACGGGTAACCATGATCTGTTTTCCACCGGACACGCTCCCGTCAACGGCGCCGTCACTGATGGCATTGATAATCAGGTTGTACCGACCGGTGACCTCACTACCGAGGCCAATGCGTGCACTGTCCACCGCCCAGCTGTTCAACTGAGACAAGACAGCGGCTTTCTCAGCTCCGGTCAAGGATGTTCTTCCGGCAGGGGCGGCCACGGTATCCGGCAACAACAGATAGGATGAATGACCGTATGCCCCGGTTTCCGAACGGGTTGTGGCCACACCACTTGCGATGTCCAAATATTGAACCACCTGGCTGCCCCTGGCATTGAGAAGCAGTGTGGCCCGGGAAGGATCCATGAACAAAAATCCATCCGTGGTGCCGTGGACGGTTCTAAGGGAGGTGTCGGCAAGGCGAATCCGCTCCAGCTGAGTCTCCACCACCAGCCGTGCAGAGGGGCTAAGTCGTTCTTCCTGGTAAAATTTTAAAATCCAGGCAGAATCCGCTCCCAAAATATCTGCCATGGCCGATGACGGGTCTTCCCCATAGCTTTTCAAAAGGGTGGATAGGGAAGCGGCCTTTTGATCCAAAGCCGTTCGAACTTCCCCCTCAAAAATGGCCAGGGTATCGGCGGGAATTCGCCCGGGAAGACTTCCGGTGCGCAGATTTTCAAGAATCCCGGCCTGGACCGGGGTGGCCTCCACACCCGCAAATTCAAATAGGCGGCTGAAATCTTCCAGGGTTCCGGCCCGGCCGCTTATATCCGAAGGCAGGGTCAGCCCCTGGTCGGTCAAGGTCTGCACCAGGCGGTTATATTCATTGTGCAACCCATCTGAAGTGGGCTGGAAAGCCGTATCCAGGAACCGGGCATTGGACCCCAAGCCGGCCAGGGTGATATCGGTGGGGTGGGCCAGTCGAATGGCCTGGGAAATCCCTGCCAAATCGGTCCTTGCCGTATCCAGCAACCCATCCAATCCCAAAAAATTTTCCATGGTTGCACCGGAAGTGACCTGGGTGGTCAACTCGGAAATTCGGGTTCGCAGGGCGGTAATCCGTGCGGTTTCTCCGGGGGTGGCATGGGCCCGGGTTCCGGCTTCCAACTCGGTTAATCCCAAGTTCAACAGGGCAATTTTTCGATTGAGCAGACTCTGGGAGGCTGCAACAAAACTGGTGGCAGTCAACGCCGGAAGCAGCTGGCCGATGCGCCCCTCATTGTAATACAGGTTGACGTCGGTCAAATGGGATTGGGCATTTACCGTGGTAGCCCGCAGGGGCAGTTCAGGGTAACGGGAGGTAATTTCCCTCAGGGAGGAAATAATATTTTCATAGCCGGCCCCCAGCCAATATTCCCCTGCCGGCCGGGGCTGAACCCGCAGCCTGGCATCGGTGACCGTGTAATCTTTCCAGACCACCCCATCCACGAAGGAATGAAGCCCCACAGCGGCGATGGAACTATCCGGCGCCCGGGTAATCACCACGTTGGTGGGCCGGATTGGACCGTTTTCCCCGGAACGAACGCCCCCATCCCGAAGGGCATCCCGCACGGATTCATAAACACCGTAGAATCCGGCATCCCCCTGGGTTCTGGCCGTATTAAGCCAATGGGTCATCAATGCGGTCACATCCAGGAGTAAGGCTCTGGAAATCAGTGGCGGCGGCACAACATCTTCCCCGGCAAAGGAGCGCAGGGAATAAATCTCATTGGTATAGGTGGTGCCTTCCGGATTGGTGGTTGAGGTGTGTGTAATCCCGCGTTCGTCCACGGTCACCCTTCGAAGTGCGGGCGCCCGGGTCTGGGCCGTTTCCAGGGCCAATTCCGCCCGATGGGAGTCCAGGATAATATTATATTCGACCGATCCGGTGACCCCGCGTAATTCAGCGGTGCGTTGGATTCTAAACTGTTCCAGGGCCACTTCGATGACAAACCGTGAATGGCTATTGAGGCTGCCATTGTCCAATAGTTCCCTGAGCATGGGATTCATGGAACGGACACCGGCCCTGAGGTTCACCGATTCAGGATGGTCTCCGTATTCCTTCAGCAATTCATTGCCCACTGCGGCCTGCTCCACCTCCGAAAGGTAAAGAAATTCCTGGGCTGCGTCCTGGGCGGTGACGCGTCCGTCGGAAAGGCGGCCCACAAAGTCCCTGGCCTTGACCGAAGCGTCCTGGGCATTAATGCCATCTCCGATTATACTTTCCGTGGAAATCACACGAATATCGCCGTTGTTTATCTCGACCACACCCGTGGGATTCTCCCCCAATAGCGTTTGAACCACAGCCAGGGCTTCCGCGGAAATACCAGATGAGGCTTCCACGGCCAATCCATTTTCATCCACCTGGGTGCCGTTGACAAAACGGACGATCCCATCGGTCAGCCCCAGGGCCTGGGAGGCATCGCCCCAATGGGTCTCGGTCAAGCCGTGGTCCAGGGCAACCCGACGCGTGCCCAAACTGCCGTCGGGCCGACGTTGCACAATGAGTTTTTCACTATCACCGTTCCGGCTCCACAGAACCCGACCCTCTGAGTCGGGTGTACCGTACCACTTGCGCCCCCCGGAATCCACGGTGACCAAATCGGTACGAAGGGAGACACTGCCCACGGTGACCCCCAGGTCATCGGCGGTTTCGATGAGGGCTTCGCCGAACCGGGACCGGGGTGTCCCCTCTTCCACCGGTGTTTTGGGGTCGTCGGTGGAACAGGCCACCACACTGATGCGACGGATTTCATCCCCCGAAGCTAATATCCCCTGGTTAACCATGTAACCAATGATGTCCGATGCCGTCATTCCACTCACCCGGTTGGGGGTTCCATGGCCCACGACATAAATTTTACTCTCCGCAGTCAGGTTGGGGGCAGGACCGGATTCAAGCACAAACTCCCCATTGATCAACCGATAACGGGAAACCGGCCCCCCATGCTTTTCAGCCAGGAACCGGGCTGCCTCCCCCACGGTGGGATCATCTTCCAAGGCAACAACCACCAACGGTGTGGTGTCGTTGACCAAGGAAAACCGCTGTTCCTGGGTGGAATTCCCCGGGGCGGTTTCATGGAGGCGCTGGAAGAAATTAAACTCATCCGTTGAAACGCGAATCTCTCCGGCCACGGCGCGCTGGATCATCTGGTACCCCAGATCCCCAATCTGCTGACGAAGTCGGTAATACACCTCGGCCCGTTCCGAAGGACCGACCTCAAAGGAATTTGCCGCTTTTAAATCATTCCATTCATCCCGGAGGGATTCCACTGCTGTCAGGACATCTTTCCGGTCACTGGTTTGCAAACGCTGGGTCAACTCATTCAACCGGCCCACGGCAAGATCCATATAGGTTCCCTGCAATGTCTCGATCCCGGCATTGGCGGTATCGACGGTAACACCTAACCCATCGGTATTAAACAGGTCCACTCGGGCATCCGGGGTAAAAAACAATCCCCGGGCCTCGGCCATGAGCCCGTCGTGCCCCGGAGTAAAGCGTATATTGGCCTGGGGCGCCTCGGCATGGATGGCACGGATATTTTCAATCAGGATATCCCGACCAATGGCATGGTCATTGGCAGTGGCCCCATTGGGATCCCACGCAATGGCGGAAATTCTGAAGTCCCCCGTGCTGATCTGTTCCACGGCAAGGCCAATCCCCTCCAACACCCCGGTCTCTCGATTATAAACCCGGGTAAGAATGCTGCGTGGCGCTTCTCCATTCTCCAATGCCACGCCCCGGGTCAAGGTGGTCTCAAGGCCCCGCCAGGATGCCGGGGCATTGGTTTGGGCACGCCGCCAGGCCGCCACGGTTTGGGCCAACCCGCTCCGCTGGTCATTTGCCTGGGACAGGCTGGTGGAAACCGCTTCATTGCGAAGCTGTGTCCCATCCACAATTTCACCTTCGGAATTCCGGCTCCGTACCCCATTGGACCGGGGGACAAGGAGTTCGAGAACAAACCGGGTTCGCAGGGAATCCAAAGTCAATTCCGAAGTGGACAATACCCCGGTTTCGGCGGCTTCGCTCAGCCTGATCTGATTCAGCCGAACGGCAAGGGCAAGGCGTGCGACACCGGTCAAGGTGCCCCGTTCCCACGCCTGGGTCAATTCGGTTTCATACTCGGACAAAAGTCCCAGGATACGGGGATCATCGGAATCGTTCAGATAATTCACCAATGTTTCGGACAAGGCAAAATTTCTTATGTTTTCATGGGCATTGTCCAGCCAGGAGGTGATGTCATCCAGGGTCCGGGTTCCACCACCGTACCGTTCCAACTCCTGGACCACCATGTTTTCCACCTGGGGCCCGGCTTCATTTGCTGCAGCCAGAGTGGCCGTTCTTTCGTTCCAGGCGGTGGTTCTTTCGGTGACATAGGCTTGGGCATTGGCAAGTGTTGTGTCCGGAAAACCGGTGCCCGAGGCCGACAAAAACCGACCGGCCACATCAATCTGAGTATTTCCTTCCAAAATATATTGGGTTTCCCCCAATGCCCGTCTGATATTTGCCAGGTTATCCATGGCGACCTGTCGGCCTGCCCGGTCCGCCGGTATTTGCTGGTCCAACCGTGCGATGATTGCATCGATCCCTTCCAGGGGAGAGGCAGGATCCACGGTGATATCGGTTATGGTGACATTGAGATCGGCCGCCTGGGCCTTTACCAATTCAACATGGCGATTCATTAGGTTCTGGAAGTAAACCTTCCGGGGTGAAATGGGACGATAATTTTCATCCAATAGGGGAATGCTTCCATCCAGTACAACCAGATTTTCCACCCGGCCAATATCAATTCTTTCCCGGAGGGGGAACCCGATTTCACGGGCAAATGCGTGCTCCTGGGTAAGGTATTGTGAGGCCAGCTGATATTGGGCATCGGTCATTGAGCCCGTTGCCAGGGTGACCTGATTCCGGATTTGGTAAATCTGACGAAAATAATCCAGGGATGTGGCCTCAAGTCCTTCCACCTCACCGGTGCCCAGGGGGCGGGTACCCACCACCACCAGATGACCGGTACCCGAGCTGGGTGCCACCCGGGCCCACCCCTCGGCGTTGGGTCCCATGTGCACCACATAGGCCAAGGCATCCCGGTTATTGAACAACTCTGCGTTCAACCCATTAACCTGGCTGCCTGAAGCATATTGAACTTGTGCGGCGGCCTGGGTTTGAAGATGGGTGATGAATTCCCGACCGGCCTGGGTATCCCCCAGCAATTGCTGGTATTGACGGAAGCTTGCCAAATCCGTATTCAAGGCATCTGGATTCTGGAGATAATCCTCCAAATTCACAACCAATGCCACATCCCCCTGGGCAGTGGAAACCGTCCAAATCCGATGGCTGCGGCCCAACGCTTCGCTGCCGTCGGGAATATCAATGGTATGGGATTGGTTGCTGCTGTCCGTAAAGTTTACGGCCTCTATATCCGGCGGAGTCAGCGTGGAAAGGCCCAACAATTGGGGAGAAGGCCATGAAAGCCCATTCCAGGACAGGGAAAACTCCCTTCCCAGAACCCCGCCATTTTCCAGGGGTACATAGGTGTAAGAGCCATCCTGTCCCCGTACCATATTAAATCCGGGGATATCCATTCCCGGTTGCCAGCCTTGGGCCAGCCCAAGTTCCTGGGCTGTTATGGTTCCCCGCCACGTATTAAACTGATTGTCGGAAAAACTAAAACCGGCAAAGGGATCTGCCGGGCTTGCAAGGTCAACACCCCAACGGGAATCAAATGTGGAGCGCAGACTTCTTCCCCATTGGGAATTCAAATCAACGCCATGGGTCCGCAACCCGGCTTCCAACTCACTTCCCGTGCGATGAACCTGACGCCACCAGGCTTCGTAATGCTGGGACAGGCGCCCTGCAGAATCCCTTGTGGGAGACAGGATTCCAACCCGGGACATGATCTGATCCACGGCCGTGCGAGCGGCTGCCGCATCGGCCGGGGGCCGGCCATTCCACCGGGAGAGAATGGTATCCACTTCATTCTGTAATGCAGCGGCTTTGGCAGCATATGGATCAGCCGCATCAACCTCTGCCAATAATCCCCGAACCAGGGTGGCCCGGTTGCCGTTCAGCCACTCGTAGGGACTTGCTGCCAGTCGGTTTGCGGGGTTGGTCACGTCCCTGTATTCAATGGCGCCGTAGAATTCACCATCGCGAAAAACAAAGGGGCGCCGGGATTCAGGACTGGGATGACTCATGTGTTGAACCTGACGGTCCGTGCCGTCGGCCAGGGGGGAATAATAAACCGAATAGGGAGAGACCTCCAATTGACCTTGTCCGGCTTCCAGTCTCAGCCCTGCGGTGACATCCAATACATTATCAAGCCAGGCAGCCACGGACAGATTGGGCCCGTCCCCAAGATTTTCGGCCTGGAACAGCCCCAAAAGCTGTTCTCGATTGGCCGGTGTCCTGTACCAATCCCGAAGCTGCTGAACCTCCTCATTGGAGAGCACGGAAAAAACCACGTCCTCGGCACTGAAACGGGAAAGGATACCAAAATTGATTTTCACGGCGTGATTCCCACCGGCCACTTTCCGCTGGTAGGTATTAAAAAAGAGATGAAAGGCAA
>JAKSBM010000826.1 GCA_022361135.1 Desulfobacterales bacterium
CATTGTCGTATCCGGAAACCGGAGCCAGGTATTTCACCAGCTGGGAAATTCGCTGAACCTTGTCATGGACAGAGCCCAGTTTTTCATGGAAGGTGACTTTTTTCAGCTTTTCAGCAAAGTCGTCCAGGCTGGATTCCAAATCGGTTTCATAGAAGAATTTGGCATCGGAAAGACGGGCACGGAGGACCTTTTCATGTCCCCGTTTTACCACGTCCATGTCCCGGGCCTGGGTATTGTTCACGGCCACGAACAGGGGCTTGAGGTTCTGGTTTTCGTCCACCAGGGCAAAGTATTTCTGGTGTTCCCGCATGGCGGTGATCAACACCTCATCCGGTACAGCCAGGAATTCTTCATCAAAGGAACCCACCACGGGATAGGGCCATTCAACCAAGTTGGTTACAATGTCCAGAAGGCCGGGATCATCCAGGACAACAGCATTGTTTTCCTTGGCCAGGGCATGGACGGCCTGGGAAAGGATTTCCTTTCTCTTTTCAATCTCGGGCATGATGCCGACCTTTTCGGCAACGGCCACATAGTCATCGGCCGTGGGCACCACATAGCGCCCCGGATTCATGAAGGGATGGCCGAAAATTTCATTACCGGACTTGATGTCCCCAATGGTGAAATCCAGAACCTGGTCCCCCAGAAGTCCCAGCAGGGAGGTGATGGGCCGTGCAAAGGAGATGCTCAGGCTGCCCCAGCGCATGCTCTTGGGAAAGGGCATGGCCAGGATCTGTTTTTCCATCATGGCTTCGATGATGGATGCGGCGGATTCGCAGCTTTCCTCCACCGTGGCGGTGAGGTAACGTCCCTTGCCCGTGTCGGTGAGCTGCAGCTCGTCAATGGACACCCCGGCTTTTTCAGCAAATTTCTGGGCGGCAATGGTGGGATTGCCGTCGCCGTCATAGGCCACCTTTTCCGGGGGACCGGTGAGGGTCGTGGTCTGGGCTTCCTGGGCATCGGCAACATTTTCAATGACCAGGGCCAGGTGACGGGGGGTTCCCAGGATACGGGCATCACCATGGGCAATGCGGGCCTTTGTAAGGGCTTTGGACATGTTCTGCTTCAAGGCGGTCAAGGCGGGAACAATGTATCCGGCCGGGATTTCTTCACAACCGATTTCAATTAAGAGTGTTTTCATGGTTTAGGCCCCTTTCTCCTTTTTCAATAGCGGATGTCCCATTTCTTCCCTCTGGGCCACATAGGCCTTGGAAGCCATGCGTGCAATGTCCCTCACCCGTTTGATGTAACCGGTTCTTTCGGTGACGCTGATGGCGCCCCGGGCATCCAGCAGGTTAAAGGTATGGGAACATTTGAGGCAATATTCATAGGTGGGCAGGACCAATCCCTTTTCAAAGGCACGGTTGGCTTCTGCTTCATATTTTTTGAACAGGTCAAAGAGCATGTCCACGTCGGCCACTTCAAAGTTGTAAGTGGACTGCTCCACTTCCTGCATGTGGTAAACATCACCGTAGTTGATTTCATCGTTCCATTTGAGGTCGTAGACATTGTCCACGCCCTGGAGGTACATGCAAAGCCGTTCCAATCCATAGGTGAGTTCCACGGGAATGGGATTCATTTCAATGGAACCGGTCATCTGGAAATAGGTGAACTGGGTGACTTCCATGCCGTCCAGCCAAACTTCCCAACCCAGGCCGGAGGCACCCAGGGTGGGGGATTCCCAGTCATCTTCCACAAAACGGATATCGTGTTCCAAAGGATCAATGCCGATGACCTTGAGGGATTCCAGGTAGAGTTCCTGGACGTTGGGCGGAGAGGGTTTCAGCAGAACCTGGTATTGGTAATAGTGCTGGAGACGGTTGGGGTTTTCACCGTAACGTCCGTCGGTGGGACGTCTGGAGGGCTGCACATAGGCCACTTTCCACGGTTCCGGGCCCAGGGCCTTGAGCAGGGTGGTGGGATGAAAGGTCCCTGCACCCACTTCCATGTCATAGGATTGGATGAGAACACATCCCTTTTCAGCCCAAAATCGGTTCAGGTTTAGGATGACATCTTGAAAATTCATATTACTCCGTTTGTCTATGGATGATGATGGTTATAAAATTACAATACCTTTGGAATCTATTTCAGTATCCAGAACAGCGGCGTCGTTTACCATGGAAACCACGTCCTGCCATTCCTGTTTAAGTATTTCAATATCATGGGATTTGCCGACGGCCCAGACACATCCGCCGCCTCCGGCACCTGTGAAACGAGCCCCGCAATTTTTCTGCCATGCCCTTTCAAACAACTTTTTACCGGTCTTGTCAAGGACATCCGGGGTCAATTCCAGGCGAAGCCGGGTCTCCTGATTCATGAGATGGGCTGCATTACTGAAATCGTTGTCCCCCAGGGCTGTGTGAAATTTTTTTGTGATTTGCACAATTTTTTCAAAATGGGATCTGGCATCCCCCTGAATAAAGGCATCAACCCATTGTTTATTCACATTTTTGGAAACATGGGGAATTCCGCAATAGGCCACCAGAATATTGGAATTCAACGCAATGACTTCCTCCTCTTTTTCATAAAGGGGAACTCTGTCAAATCCCGGCCCGGTCCGCTCCATCTTCCACTGCCAGAGGTTTACTCCGCCAAAGGCTGCGGCGGCCTGGTCCTGGACCCCGCAGGGCACACCGGCCACACTGGATTCGATGTAATGGGCCAGCCAGGTGAGATGAAGGGGGTCCACTTCCTTTTCCAGGGCGGTGAAAATGGCGGCCAATATGGCCACGGCAGCCGAGGATGATCCCCCCAAAGCACTCTTGGGGGGAGAGGTGGACTCAATGTGAATATGAATCCCGTGGAGGTTAAAATACTGGGCACAGGCAAACATCAGCCCCATGGGGTGATCATAGGGAGCCCGTCCCTGTTCAAACTCGGCGGTTTCAAAGCCCCGGGAGGAAATCTTCACCCATCCGCTTTTGTGGGGGGAGAGTGTGACATGGGTCCGCATGTCCAGGGCGATGTTAAAGCTGGCCGGTTCCAGGTGGGCCATGGGCAGATTAAAGGTGGTGATATCCAGGGTCCCGCCGAAATCGATGCGGCAGGGCACGGATGCAGAAATCGTCCGGGTGAGTTTGGTGCTCATGTCCATTGTTCTTGTCTCAATCGTCTTAAAAATTTCAGACTCCTGAATTCCCGGCCAATGTGGAAGGGAATAAAGGATTCCAACAGGTTTTCAGCTTCCTTCAATGCAAATTCGGGCAGGCGGATGCGATCGGCCTTATCCATGGGGGTTCCGTTGAGCCAGAATATCTGTTTCAGGGTTCCCTTGGATACCCGGGTGCCGTAGCCTGATCCCTTCTGGCTACAGCCCGGGCAGAGGATCTTCCCCTCCCGGAAATCAAACCAGACCTTTTTGGACGGGATGCCGTCCAGGGGATTCCGGCAGGCGTCACAGCAATCCAAATTGGGACTGAAACCGGAAATTCCCATGAACCGAATCTGGAAAAGGATGCTGAGGACTTCCTTTTTAATATCCGACCCATGGAGCATTTCCAGGGAAAATTTCAGCAGATTGTACAGCTCAAGCTGGGGCTCGCCCTCCTCCACCCAGAGATAGGTCATTTCAACCCAATAGGAGGCATAGGCCGTCCTGTGGACATCGTACCGGATATTGGCAAAGCCCTGCTCCAATTCGGACTGGTTCAGGAGCATTAAAGAATCCTGCTTCCGCTTTGAACGGGAACATTGGATGTGATTCAGGGAAAAAAGATCCAGGGCACCGGAAAAGCGTTGGACACTTTTTTTGGCATTTTTGGCAATGGCCGCAATTTTGCCATGGCTCTGGGTCATGAAGGTAATGATATAATCATGATCTCCAAACTCAATTTTCCGCAGCAAAATCGCGTCCGAACTGAATCCCGGCATCGGGCCCCTGCCCTCTTTTTACAATCCCAGCATGAGCTGGGCTATCATGAAATAACAATACACGCTGACAATATCGATGGACGTGGTCACAAAGGGCCCCGTGGCCACGGCCGGATCAATGTTGAGTCGCTCAAAAATCAGGGGAACGGTGGCCCCCACAAAGGCGGCCACGGCCATGGATGAAAGAATGGCCAGGCCGACGGAGACGGAAAGCCCGAATGAGTAGGCTTCGCCGAATGAATTGACGTTGGCCACAAGTCCGACAATCAATCCATAGATCACACCCAGGAGCAGCCCCGTGGCCAACTCCTTGAAAATGACCTTGGAAAAATCATTTAAATTGATACGCCCCGTGGCAATGCCCCGGACCACAATGGTGGAACTCTGGGTCCCGATGTTTCCCCCCATACCCATGATAACGGGGATAAAGGCAGCCAGGCTGGTGAGCTTGGACAGGGCATGTTCGAATCCACCGATGATGTAAAAGGCAGCCAACCCGCCCAGGCACGACGCCAAAAGCCAGGGAAGACGAATCCGGGTTCCCCGGAGTACGGTCTGGGTTTCCACGTATTCCTCACCCACACCGGCCATTTTCAACATGTCCTCCTCCGCGACCTCGTGGAGGATATCGATGACGTCGTCAACGGTGACAATACCGACGATGCGATTGTCGTCGTCCGTCACGGGAATGGCCAGATAATCGTACCGGGAAACCAGGCGTGCCACCTCTTCCCGGTCCGTGTAGGTATTCACCGTTACAATGTCCGTGGCCATGAAATCCATCAGGGGTTTGTCCGGATGGACCACCACCAGCTGCCGCAATGAGGAGACGCCCACCAGCTTGCCGTAGCTGTCCACGACATAAATATAAAAGGGCATTTCAACATCCAGGTATTCTTCCCGCAATGCTTCGATGACCTGCTGGGCGTTGACGTCTTCTTCAAGGGCAACAAAATCCGTCACCATGAGACTGCCGGCAGTATCTTCGCCGTAGCTCATGAGCTGCTCTACGTTATCGGATTCCTCCCGCTGCATCTTGGCCAGAATCTGGTCCGAAAGATCTTCCTCCAGAAGGCTCAAGAGTTCTGCAGCATCATCCGAGGGCAGATGGTCAAAGACCTCCACCAATTTGTCAAACTCCACAAAATTGACACATTCAAGGAAAAGGTTTTCCTCAATTTCCGAAAATAAAAGGCCAATGTCACCAGGATCGTCAATGAGTTCAAACAGTTTTTTTCGATTGGAACTGGACAACTCCTTAAATACAATGGAGATGTCAGCCATGTGGGTCTTATTGATAATCTTCACCAGCTGCCGGGTGGCGCCACGGCGCAAAAGGCGGGTAAAGCTGGTGGTTAGAATTTGAATCTGTTCGTTACGCATTGTTTTTCCTTTTCATTAAGCCTACTACATCAGAGCATGAGCTTTACATGGGCATTTTCCTTTAGGGAGGTGATCCATTGTTTAAATTTCTCTTCCACCTGCTTCTTATACAAAACCGACCGGATCTGATCCTGGGCCTGTTCCAGATCCTTTCCGTCCACCATGAGGATATCCTCCACATAGATGAGCTGGAATCCCTGGCCCGTGGGGATGATCTCAGACACGTCGCCTTTTTTCAGTCCCTGGACCGCATCTTTGATCACATCGCTGAAGTTGTTGATGTCAAAGACGCCCAGTTCTCCACCGTCGCCGGCATTGGATGCCATGGAGAATTCCTTGGCAACGGCCTTGAAATCGGCACCCTTGGCCAATTTATCCTTCACATCGTCCATGGCCACGGCATCGTCCATGAGGATATTGCAAAGCTTGTGCTTCTGAACCCCTTGGAACTGGGGCAAATTGTCATCGTAATAGGCTTTTATTTCCCCTTCCGTGACAATGACCTTGGAACGCACAGCCCGGCTGATGAGCATGGACTGAAGGATATCCTGGCGAATTTTTTTCCGGTAATCATCGTATTTGATGCCTTCGGATTCCAGGGCATTGATCAGACTGTTCTGGTCCAGTCCGTTGGTTGCCTTGACGTTTTCAATGGCATCGTCCACATCGGCGTCCAGGACTTTAATATTAAATTTTTCAGCCTCCTGCTGGGTCAGGGTCTGCTCGATGAGCTGCTGGAGGACCTTGGATTCCATATCCGCCAATGTGGCCTTCTTTTGTTCATCGCTTTGTTCGGATGCTTCAATCTTTTTCCGATAGGGCGCCGTGGCCTGGTTCAACTGGGCCAGGGTGACAATGTCCTGGTTCACAATGGCCACAATCCGGTCCACAACCTCGGCTGAAACAGGTGCTACAGCCATACAACCTACCAACCCCAACTGCACAATCCACAGGATCGCTTTTTTAATCATTTTCATTTTCCTTTTGGGTTTTGGGTTCCAATAAAAAATGGGTAACCCCATCCCTATTGATCTCCACAGGAATTTTATTTTTAAGCCCCATCAGCCACTCCTGGTACTGAATCTGGCTTTTTTCCATACGCAAAGTTTCGATCATGACGGTTTCGTCCTTGATCATTTCACTGGTTTCAGCATCCTTGGTTTTACCGACATGCTCGTCGTAAAAGGCCTGGATATCCTCTGCTGTGATCTCAATCTGATCCAGCAATTGAACCTGGATCAATTTTTCAATGGTCATGGACTGCCTGAGTTTTTGTTTCCAAAAAAGATAGGGAATGGCATTTTCCAAAAGCATTTCATCAAAGCTGTCTTCCGGATAATCCTTCCTAAAGGCGGCCTCGGCTTCGTCCAACTCGGCATCGCTTATCCCGATGCCGGCCTGTTGGGCAGCGGCAAGCAAAATCATCTGCTCGGAAAGTTCAGAGACCAACTCCATGACCACCCCGTTGTATTCGCCAATCTCTTCTTTGACGGCGTAGGGATATGCAGATAATTTTAAATCCAGTTCACGGGCAAAATCCGCTGCCATGACCCGCACCGGACCGGCGGACATGACAGGCGCCTCCGGCGGAGCCTCCACGGCTGTTTCACATCCGAAAAAGATAAGAATCAACCCCAAGCACAACATGGCGGTAACCCGCTTAAAACACAGCATCGGCATCAACTTTTATCCTTTCTAAACAATGAACGTACCTATGCCCCTTCAATGGGTTGGAAACATTACCATTACATGGAATTTTTCGCAAGTCCCTTAACCTGGCCCGACACCCCAAAATTCCAATGGGGACGGGGATCTTCTAAAAAAAATGACATGCAGAATAATGATCCGGCACATGGGCCCGGGGGGCCAGAACAGGCTCTTCTTTTTCACAAATCTCCTTGGCGTGGGGGCAGCGGGTATGAAACCGACATCCCCGGGGCGGATTCTCCACAGAGGGCACCTCACCGCTTAGAAGAATAGGTTTGGGCGACCGTGTGGGATCGGGTTCGGGAATGGCCGAAAGCAATGCCTGGGTATAAGGATGCCTGGTTTCACCATAGATGGCCGAGGTGGGCGCAAGCTCCATGATTTTCCCCAGGTACATCACGGCGATTCGATCGGAGATGTGACGCACCACGGAAAGGTCGTGGGAAATGAAAACATAGGTCAATTTCAGGGTGGACTGGAGTTCCAGCAAAAGATTGAGGATTTTGGATTGAACCGAGACATCCAGGGCCGAGACCGGTTCGTCGCAGATAATAATTTTCGGAGAAAGACTCACGGCCCGGGCAATGCCGATGCGCTGCCGTTGCCCGCCGGAAAATTCATGGGGAAATTTGGCCAAAGCATCCCGGGGCAACCCCACCATGTCCAACAGGCCATGGATTTCCCCTCGCATACCACGCCCCCCCTTTCCAAGGATGCGGTATTTTTCCTCCAGGGCCTGACCAATGGTCTGTCTGGGATTCAAGGACTCAAAGGGATCCTGGAAAATCATCTGAAGGGTGCGGGCCAGACGGCGCCTGCCCTGGGCATGCAATTGATCCACGGATTTCCCCTCCACCACCACTTCACCCTGGGTGGGGGTATAAAGTCCCATGATGCAACGGCCCAAGGTGGTTTTACCACAACCGGATTCCCCCACGATACCAAGGGTCTCCCCTTCTTCCACAACCAGGGAAACATCATCCACGGCATGGATCCACCCCGTCCGTCGCAAAAAGATGCCACCGGTTACGGGAAAATATTTTTTGAGCTGTCGAACTTCTAAAATAGACATGTCCAATTCTTCCTTTTCATCCACTGTCCCAGTGCCACGGCCCGGATATTCCATGGCAATTTGACCCCACACGGTTGAAAGTGTGGATCCCCAAAAAAACATGGGTGTTAAAAATCTTCTGTCCCCACAGATTATCCCCCTTGGGGTGAAATGCCTCCATCTGAATATGCCGCATTACAGAATGTCTCAGGATAGATCTTTACAGCTTATCATTCTGCGCCGTGGAAATCAGTCAACCCCATTTCGTGAAACATCCGGACTTATCAGATTCATACAGGGAAAACTGGGCCTTCGCAACCAAAGCCGACTTTTTTGTTGAAATTATTAATAAAGCCCTTTAGGGTATGGGCTTGCTTCACCATGCAACCGGACCTGAAACAGCGTAAGCATAAGGATGATCAGATGGAATCTAGAGCAGATGTCATTGTCATTGGCGGCGGTGTTATTGGACTTGCCTGTGCCCATTACCTCAGGAAAAAGGGACTGGAAATCATGGTCCTTGAAAGGGATGAGGTGGGCAACGGCGCCTCCCACGGCAATTGCGGCCTGCTTTACTTCAGCGATATCTATCCCCTGTGCCAACCCGGTGCGGTCTCCCAGGAAATCCTGCGCACCCTCCAGGGCTGTTCCCCACTTTATATCAAACCGACATTGAATATCAAACGCCTGCTCTGGCTTTTAAAATTCGCGGCCAATTGCACACCGGAAAAGACCCGGAGCAGTGCCCAAAGCAAGCACGAATTGCTCCAGTATTCCCTATCCCTTTACGGCGACATTTTAGATCTTAAGGGAATGGACTGTGATTTTGCAGATCCCGGCATCTTCGTCGTATTCAAGGAAAAAACCAATTTCGATCAATACAGGGACAAAGCCGACAAACTCGCCCGGACCGACCTTCCATATCGCCAAATTTTCCCCGGAGAACTATCCCGGTTGGAGCCGGCTATTTCCCCGGACATGGCCGGGGCTTGGTTCAGTCCCCACGATCACCTGCTCCGCCCTGACCGACTCATCTCATGCTGGAAAAAACATCTCAGGGAAGAAGGGGTGGCCTTCGTTGAAAATTGCGCCGTTGAAGATGTACAGCTTTCCCATGGCAGGATTTCAAGCCTGGTGACACCCCAAGGAGAATTTTCCCCAGACGAAATCATCCTGGCCACCGGGGCCTGGTCTGCCCCCCTGGCAAAACAGATGAAGTTCAAATTACCCGTGGAACCGGGCAAAGGGTACAGCATTACCATGGAACGACCGGACCTCTGCCCCAAATATGGCTGTTATTTCTACGAAGAAAATGTGGTGGCCACTCCATGGAATAGTGGATTTCGTTTGGGGGGAACCATGGAATTCTCCGGTGACAACACCCGGATGAATTTAAAACGACTAAATAAGCTGGCCGAGGCTGCCGGGGAGTATTTGTCCCATTCAAAATGGAACATGCGCACCGAAGAGTGGACCAGCCTCCGCCCCATGACCCAGGACGACATGCCCATCATCGGACGGGCGCCGGGCATGGAGAATCTAACCCTGGCCACGGGCCACGGCATGCTGGGCTTAACCCTGGCCACGGGAACGGGAAAAATCGTATGCGATATACTCACCGGGGAAAAAGCTGAGGTAAATATCCAGCCGTACAGCCCCATGCGATTTTCCTAATTTATCTATTTTGGGGAGAGTAAAACTGCGGACATAGAAAAAGGGTTAATCTCACAGCAGCCCATGATAAAAACCCTTTTTTGTAAAATGCTATTGAACGGTTACGTTAACCGCTGCAGGCCCTTTCTGACCATCTTCCACGTCAAAGGTGACCCGATCTCCTTCGTTGAGGGATCTAAAACCTGTGGAGTTAATACCGGAATGATGTACAAATACGTCCGGACCGTCTTCCTGCTCGATAAAACCGTAACCTTTAGAATCGTTAAACCATTTTACAATCCCATTTGCCATTGCGACGCTCTCCTTAAAAATTAGGGTAATATTTATTGTAGTTTCAAACCTCAGGTCCTGCCACTTGAACAAATGGGACCAGCCTGTAGAACGAAACTGCAAAGCCTATTACTGCGGGCTTGAACAAGTATATTATTCGCTTTATTTTAAAAAGCAAGCATTATTTTCGAAACTTGCGACATTTTTGGTAGTAAACAGCTCAAAGCAAATGGCAGTGGGCAATATGCCTTTCGCCGATGGCTTTTTTGGGAGGAATTTCCATCGTACAAATATCACGAACCCGGGGACATCGATCTGCGAAACGACATCCCGGTGACATTTCCAATAAAGACGGCACATTCCCCTTTATCGTCGGCAAGGGGGATTTCGCCTGGGTGGCCCGGGATGGAATGGCCTGGAGAAGGCCCTGGGTATAGGGATGGGAGGGGGATAAAAACAGGGATTTCACCGGCGCGAATTCCGCTACTTGGCCGGCATACATGACCATGACCTCGTCACAATTCTGGGCGATGACACCCAGGTCATGGGTAATGAGGATCACGGACATGCCGATCTGACGCTGCAAGCCACGGATCAATTCCAGAATCTGTGCCTGGACCGTGACATCCAGGGCGGTGGTGGGTTCATCGGCAATAAGGATATCGGGCTCGCAGGCCAGGGCCATGGCAATCATTACCCGCTGCCGCATGCCGCCGGACAATTGGTGGGGGTATTTTTTCATGACCAGGCCCGGATCCGGGATCCCCACCTTGCCCAACATTTCCATGGCCCGGTCCCATTGCTGGGTCGGGGTCATGCCGGGAAAATGAAGGGTATAGATCTCCGTGAGTTGGCGGCCGATGCCATGGACGGGATTCAAGGCCGTCATGGGCTCTTGAAAAATCATGGAAATTTTCTTCCCCCGGATCCGGTGCATCTCATCCGAAGGCAGGGACAGCAGGTTGGTGTCCCGGTAAATAATACTGCCCTGGAGGATACGGGCCACGGGCTGGGGCAAAAGACGGATAATACTCAGGGCGGTGACGCTTTTTCCACATCCGGATTCACCGGCAATGCCCAGAATCTCACCGGACTTCAAGGAAAAAGAAACCCCATGGACAGCATTGACACGCCCCAGATCCGTATCAAACCCCACCTTTAAATCTTCCACGCGCAACAGGGCGGGATTCATCATTCCTCTTCTCCTTTATGATATCTTGTATCCTTGATCACCACCGGTTCGAATGTCACATTGGCTGCCATGGCATCCAGGGTTTCCCGGCGAATGTTCGGATCAATCCAGAACAATCCCCCCAGGGAGCTGGAAAAGGGATCAAACAGGGCACCGGAATGACTGGTTCCGTGGAAATCCGGCAATCGTATCCAACGCCAATAGGCTGCCCGGGTGTAGGGAACCATATAGGTGGGAACATAGGCAGCGATCCCATGGATCCGGGCCTGGATTTTCAAACTCAGGGCAATGCGCTCCTCCGCCACCAGACTCTCCCGGTATTGGTCGATCAATTGATCCAGGACCGGATCATCGGTGTTGGTGATATTGTTGGTCTGGGGCTTGTGGGCATTGTCCGAATGCCATCCCTGCCAATAGGAGGGCCTCAGGGAGGTGCTCCACCCCATCCAGGCCACATCGTGCTGCTTTTCCAAAAACTTTTTAAACATGGCCGACGGATCCAGTTTTTCCAACTTAAGCTCAATGCCGGCCTTGAGGGCTTCCTCCTTGAGGACCACCAATTGGGGCATGTGATCGTCGTAGCCATAGGTCAACTTAACGGAAAACCGCTGCTTCCCCTTGGCCCAGATGCCGTCCCTACCCCGCTTCCATCCCCCACCGGACATTAATTCCTCAACCCGGTCGATGTCATAGGGACGGGCATGGATGGAATAATCCGTGTACTCACCATATCCGTAAAAGGGCTGGGCCAACCGCTCGTAATCCCCGCGCAACACCTGTTGAATTACCTTTTCCACATTCATGGCATGGGCAAATGCCAACCGGTTGGCCTGGTCCTTGAAGATGGCCTTGTCCTGGTTGAGCCACATGCCGTGGCTGGGGCGCTGGATATCATTGTAGAACCATATCTTATTCACATAGCCCCGCTCAAAGACCCGATGCTTGGATTTATCATACCAGAATTTGGGGGGAATCAAGCTGAAGACATCCACCCGGCCCTTCTTAAAATATTCCCATTGCAGATTGGCATCCCGGATCACCGAAAAGCGCACCTCATCCACATTGAACCGATTTTTAAAATATCGATTGTCCCTGGCCCACCAATCCTTTTTCCGTTTAAATAGGATGTAACGTCCCTTTTTAAACTCGGCAATTTGATAGGGTCCGGTGTTGGGCACAATGGCCCAGTTAAAGCGGCTCACAAAGGTGTTGTCCAGGGGATGGAAAAAATGACGGGGGATGGGACTGATGCCGATTTTCATGTAAAGATCGGGCACGGCCTTGCTGCTTCGAACACCGATGGTATGGGAATCGTATACGATAACGGTTTCAATTTCACGGCTGTAGTAATCGTTGTACCAGGGCGCAATGATATGTTCCGACCGCATGAACTCCAGGGTATAGGCATAATCCTTCGCTGTGACTGGGGTACCGTCGGACCACCTGGCACGGGGATCCAGCTTGAAGTACATGGTCTTTTTATCCTCGTCAAAGGCCCAATGGGTGGCCAGTTCGGGGATGATTTCACGGGTGTCGGGATGGATATTGATCAGGGAGAGCTGGTTGTCCAGTATGGCCGATCGAAAACTGCCGTTGGAATCCGGCCCCACCACACGGAAGGTCATGGGAAAGCTGAGCAGGGGCGAACGTAGCATGCCCCCCTTTTCGGCCTTGTCCGAAGCAAAGACCGGGTCCCCGTTATTGGTCAGCCATTTCAAATTCGGGGGCAGCACCGGAGGGGGTCCGGCCGGGGGATCGGGCTGGCTGGTTTTCAGGGATTCGGCCGCCTGATTTTCCGGGACCATTTCCCCATCTCCGGAATCGGAACATCCCATCCCCCCCAGGAGAATCCCCCCCATATATATGATACAGATTAGAAAACGAATTGTTTTTGGCAAGGTCGGCCTCCGGGCTTGGATCAGTCATGGAAGAACCATAACAAATTCTCCAACCCGGGATCAATCCCAATATTGGCGGCGGCCATAATGTCTTGACCTCCCACCCGATATTATAATAAATTACCACATTCACAATAAACCAAACCGGCCCCGGCTCCACGGTCATCAAAGCCCGGTCCCAAGGACAGACAACCCTATGGATATCGCATCATTTATCGGCATAATTTCCGGATTCTCCCTGATCATTTCCGCCATTTTTCTGGGGGGGAATTTTGAAAATTTCATCAATGTTCCCGGGTTAATGATCGTATTTGGCGGCACCCTGGCCACCACCTTGATCACCTTCCAGTTCCGGGATGTGGTGGCGGCATTTAAGGCAGCCTATTTTGTCTTTACCAAGGATAAGGAAGATCCCAACGATGCCGTGGCCACCATGATCCGGCTGAGCCACATCAGCCGCCGCCAGGGCTTGATGCACCTGGCCCAGATCAAAACCAATTCCCTTTTCCTGAAAAAGGCATGCGGTCTTCTGGCCGACGGCTCCTCCGAAGAGGTGATACGGGCCGCATTGACCACGGAAATCCAATCCCTGCAAATGCGCCACTTCATTGTCCAGGACGTATTCCGCAAGATGGGAATCTATGCACCGGCCTTTGGCATGCTGGGCACCCTCATCGGCCTGGTTCAAATGCTGAGCAAACTCCAGGATCCCAACCACATCGGCCCGGCCATGGCCACGGCCCTGTTAACCACCTTTTACGGATCCCTGCTCTCCACCCTCTTCTTTCTCCCCGTGGCCGGCAAACTCAAATCCAGGACCGTCATTGAAACCATGAACCTGGAAATCATGCAGGAAGGTGCCATCTCCATCATCAATAACAACAATCCCATGATCATCTATGAAAAACTGTCCAGCTTCATCTCCTCCAAGCTGCGCAAACCCTTTAAAGAAATGAATGCCAAGGCCGCCTGATGGATCACTTTAACAATCCCCTGATCCCCGAAGAGGACGACCGTCCCTGGCTGGTCACCTATGCCGACCTGGTGACCCTGCTCCTGGTATTCTTTGTCCTCCTCTATTCCCTGGCCCATTTTGAAACGGAAAATTACCGCCAGGGCCTGGAAAAACTCAGCGCCCAGGTGGAAGATGAAAAAATGATGCAAACCCATCTGCGCCAATGGAAGACCCAGCCCATGCGCATCGATGAATTCACCGGCATCCGTTCCCGGGAACAATCCCTGGTAAAATCCGTAAACCGGTTTGCCCGTCAGATTGAATCTCCCCAGGACGTCCACACCGACATCAGCGGAGGAAAAATCACCATCCGGCTGTCCGGGGAAACCCTTTTTGCATCGGGCAAGGCCCGGCTCAACCCGGAAAGCTTTCCCCTCATCGATCGGCTCATTGGCATTTTTAACGATTTTCCCGAATATACCATCAACATCAAAGGACACACCGACAACCAGCCCATTGCCACCCGACAATTTCCCTCCAACTGGGAATTGTCGGCCATCCGGGCCACCACCGTGCTTAAATATATGATCCAGCAGGGTATCAGCCCCCAACGGCTGACTGCCACGGGATATGGGGATTCTCTGCCGCGGGTACCCAATTCCTCCGATGCCAACCGCGCCACAAACAGGAGAGTAGAATTTGTTCTGGAAAAAAAAGAAAGCTTTGATTAAGCCCCTCCTGGATGACGGAGATGACAACCACAGGGATTCCTTTCGTTATGTCTTCCCAAAGGAAACCGGACCGGAGCTGGTATTTAAAGGGCAATCCGTTGAAGTGGTGAACATCAGCGCCGGTGGGTTGGCCTTTTTAAACAATGGATTCCAGCAATACGACAGGGACCGGATCACCCTTTCATTGGAAGTTTCCAGCCAGAATTACAGGGCAAAATTCACTGCCGACCTGCGAATCCTCACCATTACCCAGGGCAGAATCTGCCATTGTATTTTTGAAAACTGCAACACCGAAGATTATGAAATCATACACAAATACGTTTTGGAGTTGCAGAAGCAGGACCTGAAGACGCCGAAGTTATGATCCTTCACATCGATATGGATGCCTTTTTCGCTGCGGTGGAACAACGGGATAATCCCGAACTGAGGGGAAAACCCATCGTGGTTTCCGGCAATTCCAAACGCAGCGTGGTGAGCACGGCCAGCTACGAAGCCCGGAAATTTGGAATCCACTCGGCCATGCCCCTGTTCCAGGCCAAACAACGTTGCCGCCACCTCATTGTGGTGCCGGGCAGCAAGGGCAAATACAGCCAGGTGTCCGCCCAGATCATGGCCATATTCCAACATTTTTCCCCCCTGGTGGAGCCGGTTTCCATTGATGAAGCCTACGTGGACATCACCGGGTGCGAAACCCTTTTCGGCCCCCCCCATGCCATTGCCCGGAAAATTAAAGATGCGGTCTACAGGGAAACCGGCCTGACCTGTTCCATTGGCTGTGCACCGGTTAAATTCCTGGCCAAAATCGCATCGGACATGAATAAACCCAATGGGCTGACATTGATCTCACCCGAGGAAATGCCCCGGATCATTGAAGAGCTTCCCATTGGAAAAATCCCGGGGGTGGGCAAACAGGCCATGCATCGCATGGATGAATTGGGGATCACACGTTTGGGGGATGTTCGACAAATTTCCCCGGCCATCCTGGATCTGAAATTCGGCAAATTCGGCGGCAGGCTCCACCAATTGGCCCAGGGCATTGATGAAACACCGGTGGACATTTCCAGCAAGCGTAAATCCATCTCATCGGAAACCACCCTGGGGGAGGATATTTACAAACCCAAAACCATTGAAAAGATATTGCTGGCCCATGCCCAGAGGGTGGGCCGGGATCTTCGGGGTAAAAAAATGGTTTGCCGCAACGTTTCCATCAAAATCAAATTCTCCGATTTCACCCAGATCACCCGGTCCAGGAAAACCGAGAATTGGATCTGTGCGTCATCGGAAATCTATGCCCATGCCCTGGAGTTGTATAAAAAGGTCCCCCTTAAAAAGAAAATCCGATTGCTTGGTGTGGGGGTATCCCACCTGCGCCGGGGCGACACGCCGGTCCAGATGGAATTGCTGGCGCCCCCGGAAAGCCAGGTGCGCCGACAATGGGAAACCGTGGACAAGGCCGTGGATTCCATATCGGAAAAATTCGGGACCCAGGTGGTAACCCTGGCCACCTTGAATTCTAAGAAAAAAAAGTAACCCGTCCCAAAATAGAGATGGGCCAAGCATTTTCTGCCTGGCCCATCCAACAACTCTTTTTTTAAAAGCTAATCTTCCACGGCATTGGCGGCCTTTCTTACACAGGCCTTCAGGGCGGCGGAATGGATATCCGCAGCCAGGTGAACCGGGCTTTTTCCCCAAATGGGGTCCCACCCCGCCGGATTGGCGGAACAGAAAAACTGCACCTCAAGGCCGTAACGGACAATGCCCTCTTCCACCGGCATTCCCGTGACCTTTTTCGCCGCATACCAGGAGGCGCCGCAGGGGGCTCCGCGGTGAATTTCAATTTTTTCCAATTTGCCCTCGGCCAGACTCACATCCAACCGGGGGGAACCGAAAAGACGTCCATACGCTTGCAGACCGTCCAGGTCTGCCAGGGCACATCAGACCGGTGGACAGACGGCAGTCCCGCTGCTGAGCTTTTTACCCGATGCCACCAGGGGAATATCCAGCCGTTCACAGAGCAGGCTCAAATCATAGGATAAATCCTGGTGCTTTAAAAAATCCAAAACCAGATCGGCTTCGATGGTTTCTGGAAGATATTCCGAGGTATCATCCAGAATGGGGGGGAGAATCTGGTCAATGTTAAATGTCTGTACATCCACTGCACTGCCCCCGAACTTCCGTATTCCGTCAACCTTTGCGGCACCGGAATCCTTTTGCTGAAACACAACGATCTTCTGCATATTTAAAATCCAAGGTCCTCATTGATTAAAATGATTTTTATTCTCTTCTTCACGAAGGATTTTTCCGTGATGGTCCAATAATTACAAATCCGGTCCGGACTGCTGCAATCCTGGCAGACGCCGGTTTTCACACAGGGGGTTTTCTTGTCCAGATTCATGCAATTCACCGGGGCTGCATAATTTTTGATGCGGAACATGGCATCCTCCAAATCCCCGCAGATCTTATTCCGCCCAATGATGAGCAGCACATGTTTGGGGCCCCACATCATGGCCGCCACCCGGTTGCCCACCATGTCCAGGTTAACCAGGTGCCCGGCCTCGGTGACGGCATTGGTGCCGGTGATAAAAAGATCCGTCATCAGGGATTGTCTGCGCCGTTCCATGAGTTCTTCCCTGGAGACCTTGAGGTCGAATGTATTAATAACCTCCAGATCCCCATTCTGGACCAGGGCATGGAAAAGGCCGGTGCCGATGAAGGACATGGAGCCGCCCCAGGACACGGATTTCACATCCAATGAAGGCAGTATGGTTTCCAGGGTCAGTGACTTTGCCTCCTCCTTGGAGTCGGCAATGAAAACCTCAAAATTATTTCTTTCCAGATTCTCTTTCACAGAGACAAGTTTTAACTTCCAATAGTGGTCAACCGGTTGCTTCATCTTCCTGTTACCTCCTTTCGGGTTCTTGTCTAGAGTATAGGACTATACTCCCGGCACCATGGCCGTGCAATGATTATTTCCTCGGGGTGGGCCTGCAATTTGGGGAATTTAACCATTCTTTAAATTTCTATAATTAATAAAAAATTATAATTTTCTATTGACTTCACCATGGCTTCTTAATATTGGTAATTAAACAATCTAAATCAAATTCACTAAATGATTTAGGTTTCTCCATATACCTGACCTCGCCTATTTCTTTCCCGACTCCTGCCCTGGTAATATCGTTTTTAGCAAATAAGGCTGAATACAAAGTCATCCCAATATAAATAAACGATGTTAACCCCTAACCCAGGCGGATACACAAACGTATCTTTACCAAGGAGGTGGCGACCCACTCTCTGGTTTCCTAATTTACCATCATTTCAATTGGTTACTTCCAAACCCAAAGGAGATGAATCATGAGTAAACCGAACGTAGTAGAAACCACGGAAGCCCAGATTGCAGTTCATTGGAAAGAAGAAGAGTATTATTACCCATCCAGCAAATTCATTGGCCAAGCCAACCTGACCGACCCTTCCATCTACGATCGATTCAGTCTGGACAACTTTCCCCAATGCTTTGTGGAATATGCGGAACTTCTCACCTGGTTCAAGTATTGGGATGAAATTTTGGATACCAGTGATGCACCTTGTTATAAATGGTTCAAGGGCGGCAAACTCAATGCCAGCTACAACTGCATTGACCGACACCTGAGCAAAAACAAAAATAAAACCGCCATTCATTTTGTTCCTGAACTTGAAGAAGAACGCATTGATCATGTGACCTTCCAGGAACTCTATGTCCGCGTGAATGAATTTGCCGCCCTTTTAAAAAACACCGCAAAACTCAAACGGGGGGATCGGGTCACCATCCACATGCCCATGTCGGCCGAACTCCCCATCACCATGCTGGCCTGTGCCCGCCTGGGGGTCATTCACTCCGTGGTCTTCGGCGGATTTTCCGCCTCGGCCTGTGCCGACCGCATTGTGGATTCCAATTCCAGGGTACTCATCACCATGGATGCCTACTACCGGGCCGGTAAACTCCTGAACCACAAACAGCATGCCGACGAGGCAGTGAAGCTCTCCCAGGAACAGGGCCAGGTGGTGGATACGGTCCTGATCTGGCAACGGTATCCGGGGAAATACTCCTCGGACACCCCGGTGGTGGACGGCCGGGACATCATGGTGAATAAGGATCTTAAAAACTATTACGGCCACCGGGTTGAACCCGAGCAGATGCTTTCGGAAGATCCCCTCTTTCTCATGTACACCAGCGGTACCACGGGCAAACCCAAGGGGTGCCAGCACGGCACCGGCGGTTACCTCTCCTATGTCACGGCCATGTCAAAATATATCCAGGACATCCACCCCGAAGATGTCTATTGGTGCATGGCCGACATCGGATGGATCACGGGCCACTCCTTCATTGTATACGGCCCCCTGGCCCTGGGTGCCTCCACGGTTATCTACGAAGGCGTACCCACCTATCCGGATCCGGGACGGTCCTGGCGCATTGCCCAGGAGCTGGACGTCAATATTTTCCACACCGCCCCCACGGCCATCCGCTCCCTGAGAAAACTGGGGCCGGAAGAGCCTGCCAAATACAACTACCATTTCAAACACATGACCACGGTGGGTGAACCCATCGAACCAGAGGTCTGGAAATGGTACGAAGCCGCCGTCGGAAAAGGAGAAGCCATCATTGTGGACACCTGGTGGCAGACGGAAACCGGTGGTTTCCTCTGCTCCACCGTTCCCGGGCTCAAGCCCATGAAGCCCGGCAGCGCAGGCCCTGGGGTTCCGGGAATCCATCCATTTATTCTGGATGACGATGGAAATGAAATTACGGAAACCGGCATTGCCGGCAATATATGCATCCGCAACCCCTGGCCCGGTCAATTCCAGACCATCTGGGGTGACCGCCAACGCTTTGTGGATACCTATTTCGCCCCGGTGTGCCGGAATTCCGAGAGCAAGGACTGGAGGGACTGGCCGTACCTGGCCGGTGATGCCGCCATGATGGCCGAGGATGGATACTTCCGTATCCTGGGCCGCATTGACGACGTCATCAATGTTTCCGGTCATCGACTGGGCACCAAGGAGATCGAATCCGCCGCCCTGGTGGTGGACGAGGTGGCCGAGGCCGCCGTGGTTCCCGTTTCCCATGAAATCAAGGGAAAGGAACCCGACCTCTAC
>JAKSBM010000974.1 GCA_022361135.1 Desulfobacterales bacterium
ACCGTGTCCCTTTCCAGGGCCGTGATGTATTCAAAATCTGCCATGAATCCGGCAATTTCATAGTGGATGGAACCGCCCAGGGTGGTGTTGCGGTCCCGGTCTCCGGGTTCGGAGTTGTAGAAGGCGGCAATGTTCAGGCCTTCCATGGGAGCGATGCCCGCATTGATGATATAAGAGCTGACGTTGCTGGTATCTGTTCCCGGATATTCAATACCGTAGTCATCTTTGTTGTCGTTGATTTTCTCAACCAGGGAGGTGCCCTTGTACAGGGTAAAGGAAACGTCCAGACCCATCAGGGCCTCATCGGCATAGCCCAGGGTGGCACCGGTTTTATTGATTTCATAGAGATCCTGGGTGATGGGATCGTTGATGAAAAGGCTTTCAAAGGTGCCAAAGGGCTGGTAGCGCTTACCACCAACGAAGTAGACCGGCATTCCGTCCTTGGCCAGGGTAAAAAAGACTTCGTCAAAGAATACCTTGTCGTCGTCATCCAGGTCTTCGCCCTTGAGGAGGACATTGGCGGTGACATATTCGTGGAGGGCGGCTTCCAGGCCCAGTTCGATGGTTCCTATGCCCAGGTCGGATTCTGAAGAGGAGGCGGTATTGTCGGTGACATCGCTGTCGGTATTGTAGGAATAGTCCAGCTCAATGGCACCGGAAAGGGTGATTTTATCGCCCAGCCCACCCAGGACGGATACGGGCTTTTCTTCCAGTTTCTTTTCCAGTTCTGCAATGCGGGATTCCAATTCTGCGTTGGATGCGGCAAAGGCCGAGGGAATCCATAGGCAGAGCATGAAGAATGCACTGACAACCTTGAGCCGGGGGGTGAATTTAAATTTCATCTTTTCTCCTAAAAAAGTAATGGGTTTTGGTTTTATATTGCAACCGTCGGCCATGGCCGGCGGTGTCATGCCCATGGGTGGATTTCCCATTGTGCCCGTGGGGATGGGCTGGACCGATTGTTTCACTGTGAACTGAATGCTGATTGTGTGAGCTTGCTTGTTTTGTTCTCAACCATTTTTCAGTGAAATTTTCAAGTCTTAGGGAAAAAAGGAGCAATCCGTTAATGGGGATGGGGATTGCCCCGGATATCCATTTTTTTTGTTTAACAGGTGGAGGGATCGTCCTCCGGGTGGAACACCGCCCGGGTCAGGGCAGCCAAACTGGAGTTGTGGAGCATTTTCAGCTCGGTGTCGTATTGGTTGCAGAGTTTCTTCACCTTGAGGCAGGCCGTGTGGCTGTTGCAGTTCACCGGGCAGATCACCAGGTCGCTCCGCCGGACTTTGGCCTCCAGGTTGGCATTGGTGTTTTTCATGTAGCCGTCGTGGTATTCGAAGCTGCCGCCGGCATTTTCCACAATTTCCTTATAATGTGCCTTCATTTTTGTGATGCCGCCGATCATGAATATGCGCTTGGCGCATAGCTGGGGGCCGGGGCAGCCTTCACATTCCTTACATCCGCATTCCCTGCATTGATCCGATGACTGGAGCGCTGCCTTTGCCGGGAAATAATCCATGGTCTGGGCTGCCCTGGAGAAGTTATCAACAAATTCGTTGAGTTCCTTGTCCAGGAGGCGGTTTTTGTTCCGCAGGGAAAAAAGCTCGATTTCCAGTGCTTTTTGTTCCCGGGCCTGCCGGCGGTTTTCCCCTTCGGCATCCTGGAGCAGGGCCTGGAGGGTGGCCACCTTTTCTTTGAGGTCTTCCATGGGGGCACCGTTTTCTCCATCGGGGAGCTGTGCCCTTAATTCCTGGACTTCCAGTTCCAGGGCCCGGTTTCGGGCCTCCAGGCGGGAGACGGCATCGTCCTGGGATTTCCGGGTTTTGACCAGGCTTTTAATGGTTTGGGTCTTTTCCTTGGATTTTTTGTCTTCCCGGGTCCGGGTTTCCTTGAGTTGCTGGAGTTCCTTGCGGACGTCCAAGATCCCGGTCATGTTGGCATGGGCGAGCATGTGGACTTCGCCGGAGACGTCGCAGAGCATCTCAGGGCCGGTGTCCCTGCAGGCCACAATGGCAAAGAGCAGGGGGCCCACGTTACCCTCTTTAAGGTGGGCGGCCCACATGGCGCGGACCTTGGATTCTTCCAAACCATCGATGGCGGCCATGTATTTCCGTGCCTGGTTGAGCAGGTAATTGTTTACTTTGATGGAGACATTATTGGGGCCGTCCAGCTTTTCCATGATGCAGCGATGGTATTCGTAGGGCTTCATTTTCCGAACGTCGTATCCGCATTTTTTGAGTATGTTGCGATGCTTGGTTTCGGAAAGTACGGCACCGATGACCGGGCATTTAAAATGCTGCTCCACATCCCAGATATCCATGAAGTTGGAGAGTGTGTCTGACATTGTTCGAAGTTCCCATAATGAGTTTGATTTATCTAACTTTTGGCGGACTATATGGAAAAACAAAATGCTTGTCAATGGAAAAAGTTAGCCCGGTCTTATTTTTTCTCGTTTGATGGGGAAACCGAAATTGTGATATATTCGACGGCATTTGATTGGAAAGGGATGCCGTCATCCCATCACCCGTGAAAGGATAGTACAATGATTCCCTTGGAGACCCTGATTTCGTTTTTTGCTGCATCTGCACTCCTGGCCCTGGTACCGGGGCCGGATAATATTTTTGTTCTCACCCAGTCTGCCCTCCAGGGACGTCGGGCCGGCATTGTGGTGATGCTGGGCCTTTGCACCGGACTTATTTTCCACAGTACGGCCGTGGCCCTGGGGGTGGCCGTGATCTTCCAGACGTCGGCCCTGGCCTTTTCCATTTTAAAGTACCTGGGTGCAGCCTATCTGGCCTATCTGGCCTGGGGCGCCTTCCGGGCCAAGGATCAAACCGTGGGCAAGGGCAAGGCCGCCGGTGTTAATTTGGCTCGACTTTACCGGCGGGGAATCATCATGAATGTGACCAACCCCAAGGTTTCCATTTTTTTTCTGGCCTTTCTGCCCCAGTTTGCCGATCCGGCCCGGGGGCCGGTCTCCGTTCAAATGCTCATGCTGGGGGGATTGTTCATTCTTTCCACATTCATTGTGTTCGGCGGCTTTGCCCTGTTGGCCGGCAGCATCGGCCAATGGCTCAATGGCTCCCCCAGGGCCCAGACCCTGATGAACAAGGGCGCTGCCTTTGTCTTCCTTGGGTTGGCCCTTAAATTGGCCACCTCGGAGCAATAGGCCCGGGGACGAAACAGACATCACAGAATTATTTAAATAGAATTGGAATTCACCATGGCTAAACAGAAACAATCCAGCACCGGATCGGGCATCATCCGGAAGGTGCTGCCCAATGTTAATGATTTTAAGGAATTTTGGGAAAACCAGGGCCCCTTTGCCTATGCCTTGACCAGCCAGGCTTTTCCCCCCATTTTAATGGAGGAGGAGGAATGGATTTTCGGCACGGACCTGCGGGAGGTGCTCAAGGCCTTGATGCAGTTCAAGGAACGGAAGATGGCCTTTGTCCAGGCCCCCTTTAATGCGGAAAATACAGGGGTGCTGCGGCCCGAAGAGTTGATCCCCTGGCAGGTCCGCCATTTTCCAGAGGAATGGAACCGTCTTTTTTCCGATGCCTTTGTTCCCGAGGGGTATCTGACCAGCGCCGTGGCCGAAGCTGCCGGCAAAGCCGAAGATGCATTGGACCGGGAATCCGTTGAAGATGCATTCTTCCAGATCCTGGAGCAGGATCTGGAGGGGATGGGGTATTTGCTTTTATCGCCCCGGGGGAAGTACCGCTATGCAGTGGTCCGGGATTATGTGGAGGAGTGGGAGGCCGACGAGAGTGATGCCGGCTTGATTTGATTGCAGGATCCTGGAAGGGGAATCAGATATCCCCTTCCAGGATAATGTCCCTGAGGCATTTTTTATAATCCAAACCGGCGGCCTTGAATCCCTGGGTGCCGTACTTCATATTTCCTTCCAAGACATAATACTTCCCCTGGGACTGGATGATATCAATGCCCACATCATTCCAGCCGCAGGCGACCGCCGTTTCCACAGCCAGATCCAACGCAGCCCGGGGAATCGGGGCAAAACTGATTTCCCCTCCCAGGGAAAGATTGGTTTTGAATTCTCCCTCCGGTGCACTGCGCCAATATCCCAGGGCCACTTTTTTTCCAATGACAATGAGGCGCATGTCCCGGTCCACGGGAAGATACTCCTGGATATAGGCCGGGCCGTCCAATGCCAGGTAATCTTCCAGTTCTTCGCGGTTGTGAATGAGAAAGACCCCATTCCCCCGGGCCGATCCCCTGGCTGTTTTTGCCACAAAGGGGTAGGAAAAGTGTCCGGGGATCTCCCTGCATTGTTTTTTCCCGTAGAATACCCGGGTCTTGGGGTGGGGAACGCCCTGCATCTGGAAAATGGCCGTCTGCCGGATTTTATCCAGGGTGAATTTATAGGTGTGGTAGGAAGGGAATGTTTTCTTCCCCATGGCATTGAATAGATCGGCATAAAAGGCCGTGGGGTAGAGGACCAGGTCCGCCCCCAGAAGCAGGGCCTGCTCCCGGGGGGCATAGTCCTGGAAATTGGGTTTGAATCCCAGGGTTTCGATTTCCGGAAATTCCCTAAGCCGGGCACCGATGGCCACCAGATGGGGGGAGGGGCTCATGGGGCGGCAATGGCCTCCTTGATTTGGCGGGGCTGGGCGGGAAATCCCCAGGCCTGGGTGATTTCCGGGCTGTTTAAGCCCGGGGCCATGGCAGCCGGGGCCAGGGGAACATGTGAGGAGGAAATCATCACGGGCAATTGGGCCGGGGGATAGATTTCCCGGATTTCTCTGGCCATGTCCGTGGCCGTCATTTCATCCAGAAAAAGATCGCTGATGACACCGGCGGGTTTTTCCGAGACCAGGGCCTCAAATGCCTCCTGGCAATGGGTAAAGGCGAGGGCCTGGAATCCGGCGGCCTGGACCTGGCGTTCCATGACCCGCAGATAGGGCTGGGATGTTCCCAAAAGGGCCACCCAGGGTTTTTGGGTTTCCCCTTGTCGTTTTTCCAAGAGTTGGCGGTATTTGTTCAGGGTGGATTTCATTTTTCTGGCTTCCAGGACCTGAATAAAGGTTTCCAATGCCGGAATGGGGGCGTTTTCCAGGTGGTTGGAGGCGGCATATACAAAGGGGTCCGAAACCATGAGATCGTGGATGAGGTTGCGGCACCGGCTGTCCACTATGCACTGGGCCAGGGTCTGGGCCGGTCTCGTCCCCGATTCCACCCGGCTGCGGATTTCGGCCAGGGTGAAATCGGACAGGTTTTTATCCAGGGCCATGAGGGCGGCGGTGCGCACGGCCAGGGCGCTGTGGGTGACGTCCTGAATGATCAGGGCCGAGGATTCCAGTTCCGGCAAATGGCCCAGGGCGGTGTGGGCGGCAAAACGGATGGCCGGTGGGGTGGTTGCATCGGAAACCAGGGTGAGAAGATCGTTGAATGCCCCGGGGCAACTGCACCGGCCTGCGGCCTCCAGGAGGATGAGCTGTCCCGGTTTTATGTGGTCCCGGAGGCGTTGGGACAGGGTTTTTTCCAGGTCTTCGGGATGGGTTGAAAAATGATCAAATGCCCGGTGTCGGGCCTGGACATCGGGGCGAGTCAATTGATCCAGCATCCCCCGCAAGGGATCATGGCCCCTGGGGGATGCCGTGAGTTTTTCCGGTATGGCTCCGGAGGTGTCCAATTGGTTTTGGATGATTTCAATGGCATCCAGGACATCGGCATCGCTTTTTTCCGTTTTGGATACCTGGATCAGGCAGTCCAGGGCATTGGGGCCTGCGGTGCGTTCCAGGGCCCGGACCGCTTCGGCCTTGAGCCGCGGATCATCGTAGAACAAAAACTCGGCCATGGTGGCCGAAAGATCGTCCAGGCGATGTTTGCCCAATCCCTTTAATAAATCCGCCAGCCGCCGGGGATCCTTTTCCCGGGTCAGGATATGTTTGAACAGGGGAAGGATGGTGTTGAGTTGATCCCTGGTGCCGTGGTCCATGAGGAGCTGGGCAAAGGCAAAGTTCAGATGGGCACGGTCCGTGGTCAGTTGGAAGAGCCGTTCCTGGATTTCGGGCTCCATGACAGACCCGCCCAGGAGATGGTCCAGCAGGGGAAGGGCCACTGCATCTTCTGCCAGGGCAAGAAGTTCGATCACCTGGGCTTTTTCCGCTGCCGGCCGCGGGGGGAACTGGGCCAGGAGGGATCGGGCCGGATCAACCTGCCCCTGGCGTATCAATTGGGAGAGTTCAGACAGAAATGGGGTCATGGGCTTTCCTTGGTTTTCCCCCGGTTACGGGGTGTATCCTTTGGGGTTTTGTTGTTGCCAGCGCCACGTGTCCCTGCACATGTCATCCAGGCTGCGGGTGGCTTCCCAGTTGAGCTCGGTCCGGGCCAGGCCGGGGTCGGCATAACAGGCGGCAATGTCCCCCGGACGCCGGGGTACGATTTTATGGGGGATGGGTTTGCCGCAGGCCCGCTCAAACCCCTGGATCATTTCAAGGACGGAGAACCCTCGACCGGTTCCCAGATTGTAGGTCAATACACCGTTTTGGGCGGTGAGTCTGGGGAGCACCTTAATGTGACCCAGGGCCAGGTCCACCACGTGGATATAATCCCTGACGCCGGTGCCGTCCGGGGTGTCGTAGTCGTTGCCGAAAACCTGCACCTGGGAGAGGGTGCCGATGGCCACCTTTGAAATATAGGGGCAGAGGTTGTTGGGAATGCCCTGGGGATCTTCGCCGATGCGGCCGCTTTCATGGGCCCCCACCGGGTTGAAGTAGCGGAGCAGGGCCACCTGCCATTCCGGGTCGGCTTGGCTCAGGTCCCTGAGCATTTCTTCAATCATCAGTTTGGTCCGGCCATAGGGATTGGTCACGGAGAGGGGAAAATCTTCCAAAATGGGAAGGGTTGCCGGATCTCCGTACACCGTTGCCGAGGAGGAAAAGACCAGGGACTTCACCTGGTGGGCCGACATGGACTCCAGCAGGTTCAGGGTGCCGGTGATGTTATTGTGGTAATAGCGCAGGGGCTGGGCAACGGATTCCCCCACGGCCTTGAGGCCGGCAAAGTGAATGACGGCATCAATGGGGTGGGTGTCGAAGAGGGTGTCCAGGGCGGGTTTGTCCATGAGATCCGCCTGGATGAAGGTCAGTTCCTTCCCCGTGATTTCCCGGACCCGGTCCAGGGCGATTTCAGAGCTGTTGGACAAATTGTCCAATACCACGACCTGGTATCCGGCGTTGAGGAGTTCCACACAGGTATGGCTGCCGATGTAGCCGGCACCACCTGTTACCAGAATGTTCATAATTGATCCTTGTAACGTTTTAATTGAACAGGTTTGGGGTGGATCGTGCGGGAGTGTAAATCCCGGCATACTTTACATGGTTTACACTGTTTTGTACATAGGCTGATCCGCTGGAGAAACCCCTTGCCCAGGGCGCTGTTGTCCAGGTGAAAATGGTCGGCCATAAAATGACTGGCGTCGAGAAGGTCCAGCAGATTTCCTTCGTATCGCTGGGCTTGGTAGGCCTGGATGCAACGTTCCAAAAACCGGGGGCCCAGGGTCCGGCCGCAGAGCTTGAGGGTGGTGACGTGGGCGGCGTAATGGTTTTGATCTTCGGGGCGGATAAAGGGGGAGGTGAATATCTGCTCCGGATGGGCCATGAATTGACTGCGGCATCCCAGTTCCCGGTTGAGCCGGGCGGTTTGCTCCCGGCAGAGGCCGGTGTTGGAAAAGGAGACTTGGGCATCGTGGCTGAGCTTGAAGGGGCAATGGGCCAGGCAGCCTTCGTTGGCAAGCAATTCGATCTCCATGTCCGGGTCGTCTTGCCCCAGGGATTTCACCAGGGTTTCCAGGGCCGGGAGATTCCGGTTCAGGCTGCGGTCGGCAATGAGGCGTGAGGGGGTTTTGAAACCACTTTCCCGGATCATCCCCAGGAAGGCCCGGGCCTTTTCCGGGGAATCGATCATGCAATTGATGCCCGGCACCAGCTCCAGGGCCGGGGCCAGGGGATGGGCCACCTGTGCCAGGGCCTGGACCAGGTAAAAGTCGGTGACCACCATGCCGGCAAGGGGCCTTTCCCGGTGGAGTTCTTCCAATTGACCCATGATGGTGCGGCTTTGGTCTCCATAGTGTTCCGGGTGGAGGAAGCGGGTGTTCAACAGGGCATAGGCGGGGACATCCCCCAGGCGCTTTAACCCTTGAATCAGATCATTCTCTTCCCAGGGGCTGGGTTGAACTCGGGCATCCAGGGCCTGGCCGTGCCCCATGCTGAAATAGACGGAGGCCAGTTGGTTCCTTCGCCGGGAGAGGAAGTTGATGTAGTCGGAATCGGGGATAAATGGGACGGAAAATTTCATGGAATCCATGTTATCTGAATCCCGGTGAAAAGTGTAATGAATTAAGGTGGAATTCCACAAATTGTTGGGAAATCAAAGGGGGCGACATTGACAGCCCCGGGGGCGGTGGTTAGAATGATGACTATTCAGGCCAAATACCTGACCAAATAAATAAGATAAGGAGAGCGTTACAATGATTGAGTTGACTGATGCTGCGAAAACGCAGATCGATGACTATTTCCAGGGGAAAGAACCCACCCCCATTCGGATCTTTTTGAACTCCGGCGGCTGAGGCGGTCCTTCCCTTGCTATGGCTCTGGATGAGCCTAAAGACAGCGATGATAACTTTGAAGTAAAAGGTCTTAAGTTTGTTGTGGACAAAGAGTTCATGAAACAGGCCGGCACCATCAAAATCGACTTTACCGGTATGGGTTTCCACCTGGATTCCAATATCGATCTGGGGCAGGGCGGCTGCTCCGGTTGCGGTTCCAGCGGATCCTGCGGCTAACAGATAAACGGATTGTTTATCCTGGGCGTCCATGGTTATGGACGCCTTTTTTTATGGGCAATCCATGGCCCGTTGTGAAAAAAGGATTGTGGGCGGCTTTTGTCTTTATTCAGTGGGGACCATGGGGAAACCCAACGGGTGCTTGACCCGTCGAAACCTGCATGGTAGCGTGGGAAAAGGCAATCCACGGAACCGGGAGTTGCCTTTCAACCCAAGGATCAGGATATAAGAAATGCGATTTCACAGAATATGTCTTTGTTTGCTGCTGGCCGGATTGATGATCTGCGGCCCCCTGGGATGCAAGGGGGGAGAGGAAAAGGAAGCCAAACCCGAGGAGTTGGTGCTGGGCAATTGGACTCAGTATCGGAACCGGGCCTATATCCTTTTAATTCTCCATGCCACGGGGAATTGGGATTCTTCGGTGCGCATTGCCGATGTGACCTCAAAGATTGTAAAATCCAAGGGTAGCGCCACCGGCTCCTGGCACATGGCCGACAATCAATTGATCTTCACCGTGGGGGAAACCGACATTGAGAGTGTCTGGAAAAAAAATGACACCCGGATCTTTGATATTGTCAGTTTGACCAAGGACAAGATGGAACTCAAGGAAGAGAGCGGCTGGGTGGGGGAATGGAAGAAAAATAAAGCCCAGAAAAATAAGGAAGAGGTCGCCGTAACCTCTCCGGTCATTCCCCTGGCTCCGGTGGCCGTGAATCTCAATAAAATTTCCTCGGCTTCCCCGGACCGTTACCTTTGCATGAGCATGAAGTTAAAGCTTAAGGAACTCATGCCCGGTCAGGCCCCTCCGGCCTTCCACCCCAAGGCCCGGGAGGCCATGTTGCTTTTTCTGAGTTCTTTGATCTATGACGACGTCCATAATTTCGACCGGATCAAGGTGCAGCAGCAAAAGCTTACGGATATCCTGAATCCCTATATGGAAGGGTTTATCCAGGAGGTGGAAATCGATCGGGTGATCATCTCTTCGTCCATGGACAAAGTGGAAACCTTTCTCATCGAATATGGGTTGGACCAGGAGGCCATTGAGGATAAGAAGGCCCAGGAAGCTGCTGAGGATAAGGGTTAGTCCCTGGATTTGCTGACCATGAGACAGCCGCTTTTCAGGCGGACCTTTGCCCGGTGTGCCGTGAAGCAATTGCTGATTCCCAGGGAGGAACCCCGTTCCAGGGTGGCATCCTCAAGGGGATATTCCAGTCCTTCCAGGGTGATGCCCGTCACCGTGTCCGACAGGGCCACCAGGGAAAGATGATCTCCGGGAATCCCCCCCAGAATCAATTCATCCAAAACCAGGTAAATATCATTGTGCCGGTCCCGGATCCGGGCGGGAATGCCCTGTTCCGCCAGGGGCTTGAGCAGGAAGATATTTGCCAGGGTGTGGTCCAGTCGTGTGCCGGTCACACCCATGAGGGTGATTTCCGTTGCCCCTTGTTCCAGGGCGTGGAAAATGCTCAGATCCGTGTCTGTGTTATCCTTGCGTTTGGGATGGGTGACAAAGGCCACCTTTTTCTGGATAAAGTGGTCCCTGTCTTCCCGGGGAATGGAGTCCAGATCCCCGATGATGACATGGGGCAGGATGTCCATTTTTCGGAAATGGCGGGCCCCGCCGTCGGCTGCAATGCACAGTTCGGCTTCGCTGATTTCTTGCTCCATTTCCGGGGTGGGATCAAATTGTCCGCTGGCAATAATAATGGCTTTCATGTCCCTGGATATACCATGGAAACCCGGGGGTGAAAACCGGTTTTAAATCCGGCACCCTTGACTTGTTTTGCCCGAGCTTATATTTTTCCAGGCAATGAATCCTATGAAAATTATACACCGATACATTTTCAAAGAGTTGATGGCCCCCTTTGGCATCAGTCTCTTTTTTTTGACCTTTGTTTTCCTCATGACCCGGATTCCGGAGATCACCAATCTGGTGGTGAATTACAACGCCGGGCTGGGCAGTATCCTCTGGATGGTGGTTTATACCCTGCCGCGGTTTTTGGAATTTACCATTCCCATGTCCGTCATGATTGCAGTGCTGCTCACCTTCATGCGCATGGCCGGGGAAAACGAAATCGTGGCCCTGAAGGGGGCCGGGACTTCCTTATATAAGCTTTTGCCGCCGGTGGTGGCCTTCTGCATCATGGGGACATTGCTCAGTCTTTGGGTCACCTTATACGGGGTGTCCTGGGGGAAATTGTCCATTAAAAAAACCAGTGTGGAGCTGGCCCAGACCAGCATTGACATGGCCTTGCAGGAGCGGCAGTTTAATTCCCAGATCCCCAACATCATGATCTATGTCTCCTCCGTGGATCTGAAAACCAAGGCCTTGACCGATGTCTTTATTGAGGATCGACGTACCCGGGGAATCACAACGGTTTCCGTGGCTCCCCGGGGGCAGGTGATCCGTTCCAAGGACGGCAGCTTCTATACCATCCGGCTCAAGGATGGGATGATCAACCAGGTGAAAAGTGCCACCCGTTCGGTCTCCACCATCCACTTTGGAAATTACGATATCAACATTGACCTGGCCACCATGAACAAGGGGAGCGGGCCCCTGAAAAAGGATCTGGACGAGCAGAGCCTTGACGAACTCTTGACCCAGATTCGACGGGGAATACCGGATTCCAAGAAAATGAGTGAAGCATTGATGTTGCTCCATGAAAAGTTTTCCATTCCCTTTGCCTGTCTCAGTCTGGGGCTCCTGGCCTTCCCCCTGGGAATTCAATCCTTGTCCCTGCGAAAATCTTCGGGGTTTGGCATGGGCATTTTCTTCTTTCTTCTCTATTATTTTCTCCTCGCCTTTGGCTGGTCCGCCGGTGAAGCGGGGTATTTTAACCCTGTGGTGGGCATGTGGTTGCCCAACTGCGTCATGGGCGGGGCCGGTATTTTTCTGCTGGTCCGCAATGCCAAGGAGAAGCCGGTCCATCTTCCCGCCTGGATGGTTCGATGGGCCCGATCGATTACAAAAAAACTACGGTCAAGGAAGCATTCATGAGTTGCCTGCATCGCTACTGGCTTAAGGAATTCACCCGGCTTTTCGTCATCATCCAGGTCATGATCCTGGTCCTCTTTGTTTTCATTGACTATCTTTCCCGGCTGGATCGATTCTTGAGGCATGGGGTTTCGTTTATTGAAGCCCTTTGGTACGTGGTTTTAAAGCTGCCCTTCATGTTCGTTCAATTGACGCCGGCCGTGATCATGCTGGCCACCATTGCCGTGTTTGGCATCATGAACCGGAACAACGAACTCACAGCCATTAAGTCCAGCGGGATTTCCGCCTATTACCTGGCCCGGCCCGTGGTGGGCGTGGGGATTTTTTTTACCCTGTTGATTTTCCTGGTGGGGGAGACCCTGATCCCGGTCTCCATGTCCAAAGCCAATTATATCCGTTATAATCGCATGGCCGGCGGTTCCCAGGTTTCCCACGGCCGCAACGATGTCTGGATTCGCCACGACCAGAATCTGGTCCATATTAATTTTGTGGACCCCGAGCACGGCACCCTGGCCGGCATTTCCGTATCCACCATGGATGATGATTTTAAGATCAAGGTTCGCATTGATGCGGAAAAGGGACGGTTTGAAGGGGGGCAGTGGCTCCTTGAGAATGGGGTGATCCAGACCCGGAACGCCCAGTCCAATGCCTATGATGTGGATTATTTTGATTTAAAACCCACGGATCTGGGATTGACCCCCACGGATCTGGTCCGGGTGGCCCGGAAATCCAATGAGATGAGTTTTTTTCAGCTGCGGGATTATGTGCGAAAGGTTGAATCCGAAGGGTACGACGCCACCACCTACCGGGTGGATATGCATGGAAAAATAGCCTTTCCCTTTATCTGTATTTTCATGGCACTCATCGGTGCCTCCACGGGAATGCATCCCCGGATCAAGGGGAATATGCCCATGGGAATTGCACTGGGGGTGGGGATGTCCTTCCTCTATTGGAGTGTCTACGGGTTCTCCCTTTCCATGGGCTACGCCCGGGCTCTCCCCCCGGTTTTTGCCGCCTGGATTACCAATGTTCTTTTCATTGTCGGCGGAACCATTTACCTCATTAAAACTGAATAGGGGGCGGGATGTTGATTATCTATCAATTGATTCTGACCCTGGCGGTCCTGGTGGCCCTGCCCCTGCTGCCCGTGATTTTGCTGGTTTCACCCAAGCGCCGGGCCAATCTTTTCCATCGCCTGGGACTGGTGTCCCACCTGGACCTCCCCCCAAAGGTATCGGGACGTTGTTGCATCTGGGTCCATGCCCTTTCCGTGGGGGAGGTGCGTTCGGCCCAACCCCTGGTGGAAAGACTGGTGAAAACCCCGGGGGTTGAGGTGGTCTTCACCGCCTCCACAAAGACCGGGTTTGAAACGGCCCGCTCCCTTTATTGGGAGGCCGATGCCAGGGAAACCGGAGGACCCGGTGTTCTGGGGATCGGTTATTTTCCCTTTGATCTGTGGTGGGCCGTGGCCGCCGTGGTTTTCCGCATCCAGCCCGACCGGGTCTGTCTGGTGGAAACCGACCTCTGGCCCTGGTTTTTAAACCGGGTGGATGCCTGGGGAATTCCGGTTTCCCTGGTCAATGCCCGCATGTCCCAACGCTCTTCCAAGGGATATCGCCGTTTGGGATTCATCGGTCGTCTTTTCTTTTCCCGCCTCTCACAGGTCCTGGTGCAGACCCCCTTGGACGGCCGGCGATTCCAAGAGGTGGGTGTGGACCGGGATACCATCTTTGTTGCCGGAAATATGAAATTTGATCAGCCCGTTCCCCAATTGGATTCGGCGGAACGGGAAGAGATGGCACGGAACCTGGGCATTGGGGCTGGGCAAAAGGTCCTGGTGGCCGGCTCCACCCATCCCGGAGAAGAAGCAATCATTTTTTCGGCCTGGAAGAGGGTCCTTTCCCAGATCCCCAATGCCAAGCTGGTGCTGGCCCCCCGGGATCCCGGCCGGAGTCGGGAGATCGCCCAATTGGCCCAAAAAAACGGCTTGGCCCTGTCATTCCATTCGCAGATCCAGGCCGGTGGGGAAGACGGGAACAGCCCGGTCACCCTCATCGATGGATTCGGGATCCTCGCCCGGGCCTATGCCTTTTGTGATCTGGCCTTCATCGGCGGTTCCCTGGTGGACCAGGGGGGGCATAATCCACTGGAGGCGGCCCTGTTCCGAAAGCCTGTGATTTACGGGCCCCACATGTCGGATTTTAAGGAACCCCATGCCCTGTTGACCCAGTCCCATGCTGCCCGGGTGGTGGAAAATGAAATTGACCTGGCCCATGGGGTGGTGGACTTGTTTTCAGATCCGACACGGACCGCTGAAATGGGGGAGGCGGCATTTGCCGTGTACCAGGCCAATCAGGGGGCCCTGGACCGGACCCTGGAAAGGATTGTTCCTCCATGGGCTGGCTAGCGGATTTGGAGGCGAAAATCACCCGGATTTCCGATACCCGGTATCGGCCCCGTCCCTTTTCTTTGGAGCAGCTTTTGGTGGGGGCTTCCCACCTCTATGGTTTGGGCAGCAGACTCCACCACCTGGCCCATGGGGCCGGTATCTTGAAGTCGAATACCTTGCCCTGTCCCGTAATTTCCGTGGGCAATATCATTGCCGGCGGCACGGGAAAAACCCCCATGACCACCTATTTGGCCAAATTGCTCCAGGGGGTCGGCCTGACGCCCGTTGTCATCAGCCGGGGCTACCAGGGGCAGTTGCGGGAGGGGGCTGCCGTGGTGGGGGACGGGAAAAACGTCCTGCTGGAGGCGGCCATTGCCGGGGATGAACCCCATATGATGGCCCAAACCCTGAAACTTCCCGTGGTGGTGGGACGGCAGCGCCACGAAGCCGGACGCTTGGCCATTGACGCCTTTGATCCCGATGTCCTGGTCCTGGACGATGGGTTTCAGCATTTGAAACTTGAACGGGATCTGGACCTGGTCCTCATGGATTACGAGCGCCCCCTGGGCAACCGGCGCCTTTTGCCCGCGGGCCGGCTCCGGGAGGACCCCGGGCGGGCCGGCGACCGGGCCCATGCCCTGGTTCTGACCCGTTGTCCGGAGGATTGGGGGAAAACTCCGGAAATCCTGACCCGGATCTTTCCCCATCTGCCTGTATTTAAAACCCGACACAAACCCATCTTGGCCCATTGGAGCCCTTCCAAGGATGTGGCGTTCCGCCCGGACCTTTCCCAATTGAAGGATCGGACGGCCCTGTTGGTTTCCGGCATTGCCCGGAATGATGCCTTTGCCCGCACCGTGGAATCCCTGGGGGTGAAAATCCTGGATCACCTTGAATTCCAGGATCATTACAGGTATAAAAGGTCTGATTTTTTACAGATCCAGGAAAAAATGGAAGCATTGGATACGGACCTTTTGTTGACCACGGAAAAGGATTGGGTGAAATTTCCCCGGAACTTCTCCTGGAAGGGCCATGTGGCCGCCCTGGGCATTGAAATGGAATTCCAGCATCCGGGGCAGTTTGAAACCTTTATCCGGAATCAAATAAAGAAATGAGCGACGAAAAAATATATCGATTGTTGAACCTGGTGATTCTGATCATGGGGCGTTTGCCCCGATGTGTTGCTGAATATCTGGCCGATTCCCTGGCAACGATTTGGTATTTTGTGGACAAGCGCCACCGAAGGATAACACTGGATAACCTCACCCATGCCTATGGCCATGAAAAAACGCCGGCCCAGTTGCGGCGCATGGTGCGCAAGGTGTTTAAAAACCTCATCCGCATGATTTTTGAAATCGCCTGGTCCTATTCCCTGGATATGGAAACCCTGTTGACCCATTTTCAATTCAAGGGAATTGAAAACGTCGAGGCCATTCAGAAAAAGGGGCGAGGTATCATCGGTATCACCGGGCACATGGGCAACTTTGAAATGTTGATCCTGGCCATCTCCCGCATTGAGCTGGATGAGGTCCACGGGGTTTACCGGAGGCTGGATTTTGCTCCCCTGGAGCGGTTGATGTTGGAGGGGCGGCAGCGGTTCGGCGTTAAGATGGTCCCCATGCGGGGATTGTCCAAGGTGCTGGAACCCCTTTTGAAGGGGGGCGGTGCCATGGGAACCCTCATTGACCAGAACGTGGATTGGTACAAGGGGGTCTTTGTGGATTTTTTCGGAAGACCGGCCTGTACCAACAAGGGATTGGCCGCCCTGGCCCTGAAAACCGATGCGGTTATCCTGCCCCTCTATACGGTGCGGCATAACCGGAAATTTATCATTGAATATCTCCCTGAAATTCCCCTGGTGAGAACCGGGGATAAAATCAAGGACATTGAAACCAATACCCAGAATTTTACCGCGGCCATCGAAGGCATGGTCCGCCGGGCACCGGAACAGTATTTCTGGGTCCACAACCGGTGGAAAACCAAAAATTATTGTCCCATTCCCAAATAGAAGTCTATGAAAATAAAGCAATTGAAAACAGCGGGGGATGCCCGCATCCTGATCCGGGCGGCCAACTGGGTGGGGGATGCCATCATGACCACCCCCGTGGTCCGGGCCCTTCGGAAGAATTATCCCAATGCCCATATAACGGTTCTGGCAAAACCCTGGGTGGTGCCGGTCTATGCCCACAATCCCCATGTGGATGAGGTCATGGTCTATGAGAACAATGGCCGCCATCGCATGGGACTGGGGACATTGCGCCTGGCCCGTGACATGCGTGCCCGTTCCTTTGATTTGGCCATCCTCATGCAAAATGCCTTTGAGGCCGCCCTCCTGGCATTTTTGGCCGGAATCCCGGAGCGGGTGGGATACAACACCGATGGTCGGACCCCCTTGTTAAAACCGGCCATTCCCATGGACAAGGCCCTGAAACGGGAACATCTCATCGAATACTATAAGGGGATCCTCCATGGGGCCGGCTTGGAAAGCGACGGCAGTGCCATGGACCTTTACATGTCCCAGGGGGATAAGGATTTTGCCAAATCCTATCTGGAAGAAAGGGGATTGATCGAGGCCGGTAAACCCGTTTTGGGAATTAATCCCGGTGCCACCGGGGGCACGGCCAAACGGTGGTTTCCCCAGCGGTATGCCGAGTTGGCCGGGAAATTGGCCCGGAAATATAAGACCCGTGTTTTGATTTTCGGAGGACCGGCCGACCGGGAGTTAGGTGAGGAGATTGTTGCCATGGCACCGGATTGCTGCATCAATGCCGCCGGCGCCACCAGCCTGGGCCAGGCATTTGCCCTCATTGGCCAATGCAACCTCTTTGTGACCAATGATTCCGGCCTCATGCATGCCGCCGCAGCCCAGGATGTCCCCCAGGTGGCGGTCATGGGGAGTACGGATTATATTGCCACCGCTCCCTTCAGTAAGGCTGCGGTCATGGTCCGGGAACCGGTGCATTGCAGCCCCTGCATGAAGGCCGATTGCCCCACCGACCATGCCTGCATGGCCGGTATCACAGCTGACCGGGTCTTTGGTACCGGCGTTGAAATTTTGAATAAGACCTTTGGGTCATAAGGAGAGATACCCTGTTTGATTCGGTGAAAAAAATTCTGATCATCAAGCCCAGTGCCCTGGGGGATATTGTCCATTCCCTTCCCTTCCTCCATGCCCAGCGCCGGGGATTTCCCCATGCGGAAATTGACTGGCTGGTGGCCCGGGGCCTCCACACCTTCCTTGAAGGCCACCCCCTGATTAATAAACTCTGGGTGATCAACAAGGACCAATGGAAGGATAAATCCCAACTGGGCCGGACCCTCAATGAAATCTGGGAGTTGAAAAAGGGGTTGGGATCGGCCGGTTATGACGTGGCCATTGATCTCTCCGGCCTGTTTCGGTCCGGACTTTTTACCTGGTTCTCCAAGGCGCCCGTTAAATTGGGCTTCAAGGAATCCGACGAAGGCAGTCCCTTCTTTTATACCCATAAAATCCACGGCAGCATGGAAATCCATGCCATTGATCGATATTTGAAGATTGCCGAATTCATGGGCTGTCCCACCGATGAAATTGTTTATCCCCTGGCCCCCCATGACCCGGCTCCGGCCATTTTAAAGGAATTGCCCGGGGAATACATTGTCATGAGTCCTTCGGCTGGTAAAAAGGCCAACCGATGGCCGGCGGAACGTTATGGTGAACTGGCTTCACGGCTGCCCCTGCCCTGTGTGGTGATTGCCTCGGCCGGGGAGGCCGACGTGGCCGATACCGTGGTGGAGCATGCCAAGGGCAATGCCATTTCCCTGGCCGGTAAGACTTCCATTAAATCATTGTTGCCCCTCATCGGCGGTGCCCGTTTTTTTATTTGCAACGACACCGGTCCCATGCACATCGCCGCCGCTTTGAATGTTCCGGTGTTTGCCATTTTCGGCCCGGCCAACCCCATTCGCACCGGCCCCTACGGGGATATTCACACCATCATTCAGAAACCACTGGACTGTTCCCCCTGTTATGCCCACGGTCCGTGTAAATCCAGAAATTGGGAGTGCATGCAGGGACTGGATACCGATCAGGTCCATGGGATCATTGCCGGGCATTTGAAAGGATTAGGATTATGAAAATTTCCGTAATGGTCACCACATATAATCGGCCGGACACCCTGGAAAAGGTCATTGAAGGGCTCCAGCATCAGACCTGTCCCCCCCATGAAATTTTGGTGGCCGATGATGGGTCAGGCCCTGAAACCCGGGCCGCTGTGGATGGCTGCCGGGAAAAGTCCAATCTGCCCCTCCACCACGTTTGGCAGGAGGACAAGGGGTTCCGGCTGGCACGGTCCAGGAATAAGGCCATCCTTGCCTCCACAGGGGATTATATCGTCATCCTTGATGGGGATTGTGTGCCGGATCGTTATTTTGTCCAGGACCATAAAGAATTGGCCAAAGAGGGTTTTTTCTACCAGGGAAAACGGATCCTGGTCAAGGAGGGCCATGAGGTTGATTTCCACCATGGCCATACCCGCTCTTTGGGGCAGCGTCTGCGCCTTGCTGCGGGAAATAAAATATCCAATGCCCACCATATTTTCCGGCTTCCCTTTTTTCCGGTGATCACCCGTACCGGGCTTTCCGGAATCCGTTGCTGTAACATGGGGGTATTTAAATCTGATCTTCTGGCCGTCAATGGATTTAACAATGCATTTGAAGGCTGGGGACGGGAAGATTCCGAATTTGTGGCCCGGCTTGCCGCCCATGGGGTCCATCGCCGGGAACATCCCTTCAGGGCCATTTGCTACCACCTTTGGCACCATGAAAATTCACGGGAGAATCTGCCCCAGAATGATGATCTGCTGGCCCAGACCCTGGCATCGGGCAGCCATTGGTGCGAGGATGGCCTGGAACAATTGAAATAATGTACAAATCAAAACCCATATCCATAAAAGGGAGTATCTAAGGGCCTGATGGAAAAAATTTCAGTCTATATTATTGCCTACAATGAAGAAGATAAATTAAAGGATGCCCTTGAAAGTGTCCAATGGGCCGATGAAATCGTTGTTGCCGATTCCTTCAGCACCGACAACACCGCGGCCGTGGCCGAAGCCCACGGCGCCCGGGTGGTCCAGGTCCCCTTTGACGGCTTTGGCAACTTGAGAAACCAGGCCATTGCCGCCTGCAGCCATGATTGGATATTCAGCCTGGATTCCGATGAGCGCTGTACCCTGGCGGCCAAGGATGAGATCCATGACATCATCAATGCCCCGGACAGCCTGGATGCCTATTATGTCCCCCGGAAAAATTTTTTCATGGGCCAGTGGATCCGTCGGTCCGGTTATTATCCCGATTACCGGCAGCCCCAGCTTTTCAAAAAGGGGGCATTGGTCTTTAAACCCGACGCCGTCCACGAGCGGTAT
>JAKSBM010000287.1 GCA_022361135.1 Desulfobacterales bacterium
CTACGTCACGCCGGACGGCGCCCTCACCGAAGACGGGATTTGGGCCTCCAAACTGCGCATTGACTCCCCGGTCCTGGTGGCCCAGTCCATCCGGTTGGGGCTTTTGCCGGACAAGGATCCCGTACTCCTGGCCGCCATCATGGCCGCCTTTGTCAATGAAAAGGAATTCAAGGACGATCCCCTGCACACCGGCACCCTGCCCCAGCGGCTCAAGGACTGCTTCCTGGATATGAGAAAGGGACTGAAACCCTTTGCCATCCAATTGCTGAAAAAGGGATTCCCCGCTCCCAACCTTTATATCCAGCCGGCATATATGATGTACGCCTGGGCCCAGGAAACCCCATGGGATGAAGTCATGGCCGCCTCGGATTATGCCGAAGGCGACTTTGCCCGCCTCATCCTCAGAACCGCGGAAAACCTGCGCCAGCTGGCCAAGGTGGACGACAGTTTCCCCGAAGTGGGACGGGCCGCCCGGGAAGCCGTGGATCTCATCCTCAGGGAACCCGTGGTCACCCAATTTTAATTCCCCAACCTCCCGGACCGGTGAAAACCGGTCCGGGAGGCTACCCCCAAGGCAGCACCGGTTCCCACCCGATCCCTGCCCCTTTTTTGTGGGGCTTCGATCTTGAATACCGGCCCAACCTGCATTATAGATAAACCCATATCTAAAATATGAATAACAACCCCATCAAGGAGAATTCATGAAATTCATCGACGCCCCCAATACCCCCGCTGCTGTAGGACCTTACAGCAAAGCTGTTGCCCACGGCGGCCTGCTCTTCTGTTCCGGCCAGATCCCTTTGGATCCCGAAACCATGGAAGTGGTCGGCACCACCATTGAAGAACAGACCGGGCAGGTGATGAAAAATATCACCGCCCTGCTGGAAGGTGCCGGCGCCGGCCTGGACCAGATCGTTAAAACCACGGTTTTCCTCAAATCCATGGATGATTTTGTGGGCATGAATACCGTCTACGAAACCGCATTGAACGGCCACAAACCGGCCCGTTCCGCCGTGGAAGTAGCCCGTCTGCCCAAGGACGTGATGGTGGAAATCGAATGCATCGTGGCACTGGCCTAGGAATTTCAGGAGGATCAAAATGAGCGAAGATACCAAAAAAGTCATCTATTCCATGATCAATGTGAGCAAATTCCATGGCAAACGCCAGGTGCTCAAAGACATTTCCCTTTCCTACTTCTACGGTGCCAAAATCGGTGTCCTGGGCCTCAACGGCTCGGGTAAATCCTCCCTTTTGAAAATTCTGGCCGGTGTGGACACGGAATTCACCGGAGAAACCATCCTGTCCAAGGGCTTCACCATTGGCTACCTGGAACAGGAACCCCTCATGGACAGTGAAAAAACCGTCCGGGAAGTGGTGGAAGAAGGGGTCCAGGATGTGGTGGATCTGATGAAGGAATACGAAAGTATTTCCGAGCAGTTTGCCAACCCCATGTCCGACGATGAAATGAACGCCCTCATTGAAAAGCAGGGCAAACTCCAGGACAAACTGGACCACCTCGACGCCTGGGACCTGGATTCCCGGCTGAAAATGGCCATGGATGCCCTGCGCTGCCCGCCTGAGGACACCAAGGTCTCCGTGATCTCCGGGGGTGAAAAGCGCCGGGTTGCCCTGTGTCGCCTCCTGCTCCAGAAACCCGACATCCTGCTGCTGGACGAGCCCACCAACCATCTGGACGCCGAGTCCGTGGCCTGGTTGGAAGCCCATCTGTCCAAATACGAAGGCACCATCATCGCCGTGACCCATGACAGATACTTCCTGGACAATGTGGCTGGCTGGATCCTGGAACTGGACCGGGGTGAAGGCATCCCCTGGAAGGGCAACTACTCTTCCTGGCTGGAACAAAAGCAGAACCGCCTGGCCAACGAAGCCAAGGGGGAAAGCAAACGCCAGAAAACCCTGCAGCGGGAACTGGACTGGATCCGCATGTCCCCCAAGGGAAAACGCTCCAAATCCAAGGCCCGTGTGGCCGCCTATGAAGCCCTGCTCTCCAAGGACGTTAAAGAGCAGGAAAAGGAAATGGAAATCTTTATTCCGCCGGGACCCCGCCTGGGATCCAAGGTCATTGTGGCGGAACAGGTCTCCAAGGGATTTGGTGAAAAGCTCCTGGTGGAAGGCATGGATTTCATCATCCCGGCCGGCGCCGTGGTGGGGGTCATCGGCCCCAACGGTGCGGGTAAATCCACCCTGTTCAAAATGATCACGGGCAAGGAAACCCCGGACGCGGGCAACTTTGAACTGGGCCAGAGCGTCAAGCTGGCCTACGTGGACCAGGAACGGGATTCCCTGGATCCGGAAAAAACCATCTACGAGGTGATCTCAGGCGGCAATGACAAGCTCCTCATCGGGGGCCGGGAAATCAATGCCCGGGCCTATGTGGGCAAGTTCAACTTCGGGGGGTCGGACCAACAGAAAAAGGTCAAAGATCTTTCCGGCGGTGAAAGAAACCGGGTTCACATGGCCACCCTGCTCCAGGAAGAATCCAACGTCATCCTCCTTGACGAACCCACAAACGACCTGGACGTCAACACCATGCGCGCCCTGGAAGAGGCCATTGAGAACTTTGCCGGCTCCGCCATCATCATTTCCCATGATCGCTGGTTCCTGGACCGCATTGCCACCCATATCCTGGCATTTGAAGGGGAAAGCCAGACCCTGCTCTTTGAAGGCTCCTACTCCGATTATGAAAAGGATCGGAAAAAGCGCCTGGGGATCAAGGCCGACCAGCCCACCCGCATCAAATACAGACAATTGACGCGCTAATGGAGGGCCTGGCTGCAGGACCCCATAAAATCCAGACCGGCCAGGGGTTGCTCAAGCTCCACCTGGCCGTATTCCTCTTCGGCCTGGCAGGTCTGTTCGGGAAGTTCACGACCTGCAGCGCCCTTTATATCGTCCTGGCCAGGACCGCATTTGCGGCCCTGGCCCTGGCCGCCTACATCAAATTTCAAAGCCGGAAAGACCATGGGCATCGGCCCATGGCCTGCCGGCCCAGGTACCTGGCCCAGGGAATCCTCCTGGCCGCCCATTGGTACCTGTTTTTCCTCTCCATCCAGGTGTCATCCGTGGCCGTGGGGCTGGTCACCTTTTCCAGCTTCCCCCTCTTTGTCACCTTCATGGAGCCCCTCTGGTTCAAGGAAGCCTTGAAAAAAAGGGATCTCGTCACCGCCGGCGTTGTCTTTGCCGGCATTGTCCTGGTGGTGCCCGATCTTAATTTTTCCAACCAGGTCACATTGGGGGCCTTTTACGGCATCCTTTCCGGCCTTACCTTTGCCATCCTGGCCCTGGTGAACCGGGACAATGCCCGCCATGGAGACCCCGTGGCCACAGCCCTGTTCCAGAACCTGTTTGCCGCATTGGCCCTGGCCCTCACCATGGGTGCCATTGCCATTTTTGCCCCCGGCTCCGCCGAACTCCGGGCACCGGTGATGGCGGACCTCCCCGCCCTGCTCTTTTTGGGCATTGCCTGCACCGCCCTCTCCCACACTCTGTTTATCCAATCCCTGGCCGTGATCCGGGCCCAAACCGCTTCGGTGATCACCGGCCTGGAACCGGTCTACGGCATTGTCCTGGCCTTTTTTCTCCTGGGGGAGATCCCCACCCTCTCCACCCTGGCCGGTGGGGCCCTCATCATCGGCGCCACCGTGGCAGCGGGATACCTCAGCAAGCTGGACAACGCGGCAGAGAGCTAATCCCGGAAAACAGGTATTTCCAAAATTCAAAAGCGGCTATTCCCCGATTACCACGGGAAATAGCCGCTTTTTTTATATCTCTCCCCCAAATGGGGGATGTTTCCCCACCCCTTCCCTGTCTATTCTCTCCGGTATAATAGCCCACACCACAAATAAGGAGAAAGACCATGGAATGTGAAAAATGCAACAGCCCCCTGGCCCAAGCCGATGCCTGCCAACACCTGGGAAAAACCCTGTGCGAAGACTGTTACATGGATCTGCTTTCCCCCACCCGGACCTGCGATCCCTGGGCCCAGTACAATGCCAAATCATTCCAGGGCAAGCCCCTTAAGCTTTGCCCCACCCAGGAACGGATCCTGGAAGTTCTGGAAAGCCAGGGCCCCATGTCCCCGGAACAATTGGTGGACACATTGGCCGGAGACTGGAGCCGGGCCACCCTGGAACGGGAATATGCCACCCTGAAACGATTGGAGAAAATCCGGGCCGTGAAAGGGGAAGATGGGATTCTTTTACGGCTCTGGTAAACCCGAAGACCGGAACTGGGAATCCCTGGGCTGCTTAGATTTCCTGGTCCATGGTAGATCATTCCCGTTTCAGGACCCGTTCAAAAAATCGATCCTGGAGCGAAACGGGAAGGATGGAAAGCAACTTCAAAATCAGCCCCTGGGACCTGGGGAAAACCAATTGGTTTTTATGCTTTAACACCCCAAGGATAATCTTATGGGCCGCTGTCATGGCGTCCAGTCCCCCGGGCCGGGGTTGATCATTGTGGCTCATGCCGCTGGGGAAAAAACCGGGACAGGCAATGGTCAATCCAATGCCTTCCCGCCGCAACCAATAGCGCAAGGACCTTCCGAAAACCCGGACCGCCGCCTTGCTGGCCGCATACTGGGGCACCCGGGGAAACCCCAGGAAAGAGGCCATGGAAGAAATTAAAACCACATGCCCCCGACCCCGCTTCACCATGGCCCGGATGGCGGGGAACACCGTGTTCAGCACCCCGGTGAAATTGACCTCCATGACCCCGGTACTCAAAGTAAAGGGATCCATGGGCCGGGGTTCGGTAATCCCGGCCCCGGCAATGACCCAGTCAATGGGCCGGCTGGCATCGGCTTGGGTAATAAAGGCCTCCATGGCATCGGAATCCGCCGTATCCACCCGGGCCGAGGCCACCAGAAAATCGGAAATCCGGGCCATGCCCAGCACCTCTTCCAATTGTTCGCCGTTGATGTCGCACAGGGACAGGTGGCTCCCCATGGCCGCCAGTTCCAGGGAGAGTTCCCGCCCCAGGCTCCCCCCGGCTCCGGTGATCAGCACATGGTCCGGAAAGGTTCTATCCTTCATGGTCGGCTCCCTGGTGGAAAAGGGCCTGGGGCACCTTTTTGGATGCTGTTTCAAAGGCATTGATGGCCAAGCGGAACTCCTCATCGGAAAGGGTGGGGGGAAAACAAGTCCTGAGCAGGGATTTGCCCATGGGCACCCCCGGCGACACCGCCGGTCCAACCCAAACCCCCTCTTCTTCCAAGATCCGGGCTGTTTTCAAGGTGGTATCGTCATCGCCGATGAGGATGGAAACCATGTGGGTACCATC
>JAKSBM010000637.1 GCA_022361135.1 Desulfobacterales bacterium
CCCCGTCCTCATTGATATGGGGGGCCAGTTTCACCAATGCCTTTTCCGTGAATTTGATCCGGTGCTCCTGGGTTTGGTAGTACATCTGATCGTTTCGGATGAAGAGACGGTCGGCCACCAATGGGATGGCGGCACCGGTGTTGAGCAGGAGCAGGGTGGCTTCTTTTTCAAAGCGGATATTAAAAACAAAGAGGGCGGTGTCTTCGTAGTTGAAATAAACCCGTTCCTCAAATTCTTCGGTCTCCTGGAAGACGTGGTAGCCATCCTTGTCCTTGCGGATGGCCCGGTGGAAATGCTTCATGATCTTGGGATGTTCAAATTTCCCGTGTTCATTGTTCCAATTGCCCTTGGCGTCCATCCAGAACACCGCCTTTTCCTTGGGAATGACAATCAATCGTTTTTCAGCATCCATAGTGGGACCTTAAATTCTATGGGGGTTAGTCATGGTCTTTTGTTACGCCATTGTTAAAGGGTTTTATCCTAAAACCGGGTCCGGGACAACCGGAAGTTGACAGCGGGATTTCAATATCGCATTTTGGACTATGGACAGCCGTCTTCCAGGGGGCTCTCATCCATTGATTCGGGGTGGTTCACGGAGAAAATCTCGAGGTCCACGGGTATCCATGCCCGGGCCTGGCCCGCCATTGTCCGGTGGGAACGCCTGCCCACCTTTGGGCCGGTCATCCCCTGGTCTTCCAGACCCGGGAGCTGGGTTTGATTTCACGGGGAAACGGGACGCATCCGGAGATATTGGCAGAACCCTCCCATGTGGGGCTGTCTGATTTCTATACCCCCCGGGGCCAGCGATTCAACGGCCGGGGCCATGCCTTGATCCGGGTGGGTGTTGAACCCGTAACGGGACGGCGGCGGTCCAACTCCCCCATGCCCGCACCCCGGAAATTTTCTTTGCCATGGATTGAGATCACCGGAAACTGGTTCTGTTCCGAAAATACGGGGTTTGAAATTACCGGGACAGGGGCGTATATTCACCGCCTGTTTTTGGCCCGGAGCACCGGTGCCGGAATCTGATTTATGGTAGAATATGACATATGAAAACACCCTTACATAACCGCGGCCGGAGTTGGGGGCTGCCCACCTCCCCTTCGGGATTGACCTTTGCCTCCTTTGGCCTGCTCATTCTGGCCGGGACCCTCATGCTCATGCTGCCCACCTCGTCGGCCACCCAGCCCCTGGGGGCGGTGGAGGCTTTTTTCACGGCCACATCCGCCGCCTGTGTCACCGGGCTTTCCGTCATTGATGTGGGGAGCCGTCTCAGCCTTTCCGGCCAGATCATCCTTTTGTTTTTGATCCAGGCCGGAGGATTGGGGATCATGACGTTTTCCACCCTCATCATCATGGTGGCCGGGGGGCGGGCCA
>JAKSBM010000735.1 GCA_022361135.1 Desulfobacterales bacterium
CCGGATTGTTGTGGGCGGTGATGAGCAGGTACCGGGCCCCGTCATAGAGAAGGTCGGAAACCATGAGCAGGGCAATCATGCCCAGGACCAGATAGGCTTCCTTGGTATTGTGCATGCGATCGGGTTGTACCACGGCCCGGCGGTAGACCGCATAGATGACCATGGCCAGGACAATGCCCTCCATGACATCCTTGAGGGCCACGTAGAGATAGCCCAAAATGGAGGAGGCACCGAAGAGCGGCAGGGTGAATCCGTGGACAAATCCCTCACCATAAAGGTTGATGCTCCGGATGAGCAAAACGCAGAAGCCCCAGAAGATAAAGGCATGCATGATGCCCGAGCCCCGCTCCTTTTCCCGGCCCACCAGCCGTTTCTGGCCCAGGGCAATGACCACCACCTCTTTGAGGCGGGCACCGATCTCCTGGCTGAGATTGGCCGCCCGGCTGCTGGGTTCCAGGGCAGCCAACAGGCGGTACTTGGTAAACATGGTGCGGCCAAAAAGGCCCAGGCCGACGACAAGGAGCAGGGACATGAAAACAGGACTCATATTCACCTCACGGAAATATTGGGGTTAGGCAATTGCCCAGGGGCAGCAGAGTTTGCCCGGTATTCCATGGGCTGACGTCCATTCGGGAACCACCAAGGAATTCCGTAGCAAACCAGCATAAAATATTCGAATTCGCTCCAACAATTTGAAGCGAATTACGAATATCAAAAAATTATCCAGAATGTAAAGAAGTTTATGCCCTTAATTTAGCAATTTCTGTTTTCAGGATGGGCACCACCTCAAACAAATCCCCCACAATGCCGTAATCAGCCACATTGAATATGGGGGCTTCGGGGTCCTTGTTCACGGCCAGGATCACCTTGGAGCCGTTCATTCCGGCCAGGTGCTGGATGGCACCGGAAATCCCCAGGGCAATGTACAGGGTGGGGGCCACAATCTTCCCGGTCTGGCCCACCTGCTTGTTATGGGCCATGAGCCCGGCATCCACCATGGCCCGGGAGGAACCAAAGCCGGCATTGAGATCCCCGGCCAGATCCCTGGCCAGATCCACCCCGGCCTGGTCCTTGCCCCCCCGGCCAATGGAAACCACGATGTCGGCATCGGCCAGATCAATTTCACCCGAGGCATCGGAGACCAATTCCCGGATCACGGCCCGGGCATCGGCCGGGGGAACCGAGAGGGACACCGTGTTTTCCGTCCCGGAGATTCCGGGATCGGCCTCAAAGGCCCCGGCCCGGACCACGGCCACCAAACGTTCGGTGTTTACACTCACCTTCTGGAGGACCTTATTGGCAATGGCCGGACGAATGATTTCAACCTTGCCCCCGTCCAGAATCACCTCGGTGATTTCCGTGGCACAGGCTGCATTGAGCCGGGCCGCCACCCGGGGGGCCAGGGTTTTACCGGATTCGGAAAATCCGAACCAGACCTGGTCTGCGGAAAAGGTATTGGCCGCCTCCACAATGGCTGCGGCATGGGGGGCTGCGGAAAAGGGATCCAGACTGGCATCCTCGCAAATGTACTGGGTGTCGGAACCGGCGGCGGCCAGGTCCGAAGCCAGGGCGGAGATCCCTGCCCCCACGGCCACCACGGCGGTGCTGGCCCCCAAGGACTTGGCCTTGGTGAGCAATTCTGAAGTGGATCCCTTAAGACTTCCCTGCTTGATATCGGCAACTACAAGTATATTTGTCATGGTTCTCGGTCTCCTCCCTTAAAATACCTTGGCTTCATTGGCCAAAAGCCCCACCACCTGGGCGGTGACATCGGCGGCATCCCCTTCAAACTTCTGCCCGGCGGTCCGTCCCTCAACGGGCATGAACTCGGAAACTTCCGATGTCAGGGCCTGGCCCCCCACACCGTCAAAGGAGGTGTCCAGGGCCCCCAGGTCCATGGACTGGATCTTCTTTTTCTTGGCCATCATGATGGCCCGCATGGCCGGCAGCCGGGGCTCATTAATGGAATCGCTCACTGTAACCACGGCGGGCAGTTCCAGGTCCAGGATTTCCGTGCCGCTGTCCCCCAGACGGGAAACGGTGATGTGGGCCTCGTCCTTCACCTCCATCTGGATCACATTGGAGACACAGGGAATGTCCATGAGTTCGGCCAGGATGATACCGGTCTGGCCGGCGTCGGTGTCCTGGGCCTGCTTGCCCGTGATGATGAGATCATAGGCGCCCTGGGCGGCAACGGCCTGGAGGATTTTGGCATAGACATAGGAATCCCCGCCCGTGATGGCGGCGTCATCCACCTGGATGGCGTTGTCCATGCCCATGGCAAATGCCTTGCGGATGATTTTGGTATTGTCGTCCCCGCTGCCGATGTGGACCAGGGTGGTTTCGGCCCCACTGGATTCCTTGAGCTGGACCGCGGCTTCCACGGCATTCTCGTCCCAGGCATTCATGACGTATTGGAGGCCTTCCTCTTTAATGGCCCCATTGTCCACGTGGATATTCAATTCCACATCCACCACTTTTTTCACACTGGTGAGTATCTTCATCTATCCTCCTTATGGCATGTGGATCGCAGATGAGTCCTGCGACCCTGGACGTTGATTTCAATATATGCACGGGCAGATGCCCGGTGTCAGCTTCCCAGAATGCGATGGCCCCCGCAGACCACGATGAGCTCGTTGTCCCCGGCCGGAAAGGCCAGGGTCATGTTCAGGGCCCGGCCCATGTCCACGGCCAGGGCCGTGGGCCGGGAGTTGGAAATCAGGATGGGAATATCGGCCCGGGCTGCCTTTTGGATCAATTCATAGGAAATCCGGGAGGAGAGCACCAACACCCCGGCCCGGTCCAGGCAACCATCCAAAAGGGCCCGGCCAATGGCCTTGTCCAGGCCGTTGTGCCGTCCCACATCCTCGGCAAAGCCCAGAATTTCCCCGGCCCGGTCAAAGAGAATGGAGGCATGGGAGCCCCGGGTCCGGGGGTAGTATTTTTGATTCTTGGACAGGGCCCCCAGGCAGTTAAAGGCGGTGCCGATGGGGAGCTGGAATTCCTTTTGGGCCGGGGCCACCTGCTGGGAGAGATCCTGGATCATTTCCTTGCCGCAGATACCGCAGGAGGTCTGGGAGACAAAGCCCCGCCGCTCCAGGACCTGGGCCGCCCGTTCCCGGGCCTGGTCCGTGAGCCAGACATGGACGGCATTGGGCTCCAGGTCGGCATCATAGCCCAGGTTCTTGAAATCCCCGGCGGAGTTGACAATGCCCTCCCCCAGGCAGAAGCCGGCGGCATGGGCCACCTCTTCCCCCGGGGTGCGCATGACCACGGAATAGTCTCGGTCCTCCACCCGGATCAGCAGGGGTTCCTCCCCGATGAAATCCAGGTCCCGGGCCCGGCAGACCTCCACCTGGCGCAGCTGGGTCTGGCAACGGATGGTCTTAAAGGCCCTGGGATTGGGTTTTGGCAAGGCCACGGTCTATTTCCCCTCCCCGGCCGGAACCGCCTGTGCCCCATCCTTTAAAAACCGCCCCTGGTCGGGGAAGGCCATGGCCTGGGTGAGCACAAAGGCGGCCTGGAGATAGGAGGTGGGACAGAGGGGGAAACATTCCTTGCAATCGTTGCACTCCTTGGCCGCAATGGCCGGAATGAAACTGATCTCCTTGCGGATGCCCCGGTCCACAAAGCCCAGGGCATATTTCCCGGCCACCTCGTTGCAATAGCGCACACAAAGCCCGCAATGGATGCAGAAATCCGATTCCGGTTCAAACCGGTGGGGATCGGCCCCGTATTCCTTGGCATAGGCCACCAATTGGGGGGCATCCGGGGCGTGGGCCATGAGGAGTTCGATGATGGTTTTCCGAATCCGGTCCACCTTTTCCGACCGGGTCCGCACCTGGATCCCGGCCTTGGCCGGAAAGACACAGGAGACCACCAATTTGGTCCAGCCCCTCTCCTCCACCTCAACGATGCAGAGGCGGCAGGCCCCAAAGGGTTCCAATTTTTCATGGTGGCAGAGGGTGGGGATTTCAATGCCGGCGGCCTGGGCCGCCTCCAGCACCGTGGCACCGGGGTCTGCGGTCACGGGGATTCCGTCAATCTCAAATTCAATCCGGCTCATGATACCTTGTCCTTGGTTTTGGATTTCAGGCCACGCTGGTCCTCGGGGATGGGATCGGGCACGGGCTCGCCCGAAAGTTTCCCAATGGCGCCAAACTTATCCGGGCAGACCTCGATGCAGGTGCCGCACCGGGTACACTTGTCCTGGTCAATGATGTGGATGGTCTTTTTGGCCCCCACAATGGCGTCGGCCGGGCATTTCTTTTTGCAGCTGCCGCAGGCCCGGCATTTGTCCGGGTCGATCCAGTATTGGACCAGGGCCTTGCAGGACAGGGCCGGGCACCGCTTTTCCCGAATATGGGCCTCGTATTCCTCCCTGAAATATTTCAGGGTGGAAAGGAAGGGATTGGGTGCGCTCTTACCCAGGGCGCACAGGGAGCCCTCCATGGCGGTTTCGGAAAGTTCCTCCAGGGTGTCGATGTCCCCTTCCCTGCCCTCCCCTTTGGTGATCCGGGTGAGG
>JAKSBM010000004.1 GCA_022361135.1 Desulfobacterales bacterium
AAGGGATTTAAAAACCGTGGCCGATTCCCATGACCACCCCTGGGAACAATTGGAGGCCGTGATCAAGGCCCATGTCTTTTTGTCGGAAATGCACCGGCCCTGGTTTTATTTTACCTTTATGGAAGCCCGGAACATCCGGCCGGCGGATTTTGAGGCCGTGAAGTTCATGGAGGCCCATACCCAGAAGATCATCACCGACATCCTGGCCCGGGGCCGATTCCAGGGGGTACTGAAACCCGTGGACCCGGAACTCACGGCCAGCATGATCAAGTCCATGCAGCAGGAGTGGTACCTGAAACGATGGAAATACCGGCAGTTGAAGATTTCGGTGGACGCATTTGCCGATCATCTGGTGGCCATGGTGGCCGCCTTTTGCCGGAATTAAAACCGAATAAGGAGGCACCATGGAAGATACGTCCCGTAACGCGGCATTGCTGGATCGTGCCGGTGGGGTGCGCAGGGGGGAAACCATTGACAGCGCCAGGCTGTTGACCTTTCTGGAGACCCGGATTCCAAATTTGGGCGGGGAAATCACCATCCGTCAGTACCCCAGTGGTTATTCCAATTTAACCTACCTGGTGGAGAGCCGGGACCGCTCCCTGGTCCTGCGCCGTCCCCCCATTGGGGCCCAGGTGAAAAAGGGACATGACATGGGCCGGGAGTACCGGGTGCTCAAGGCGGTCCATTCCGCCTTCCCCCGCTGCCCGGCCCCCTTGGTTTATTGTGAAGATCCCGAGGTCATCGGCGCCCCCTTCCTGGTCATGGAGAAGATGACCGGTTTGATCCTGCGCAAGGATTTGCCCCAAGGCTTGACACTCTCCCCGGTGGAGGCCCGCCATCTCTGTGAATCCATGGTTTCAACCCTGGTCGATATCCATGCCGTTGACGTGGAAGGTCAGGGGTTGGATTTCATCGGCCGTCCCCGGGGCTATGTCCAACGCCAGGTGACGGGCTGGTGCGAACGCTATCGCCGGGCCCGGACGCCGGATGCACCGGATTGCGAAGCCGCCATGGCCTGGCTCACGGAAAATATGCCCCCGGATACGGAGTCCCCGACCCTGGTTCACAATGATTATAAATTTGACAACTTGGTCCTGGATCCCGCCGCACCCCAGAGCATCACCGGGGTATTGGATTGGGAAATGACCACCTGGGGGGATCCCCTCATGGATCTGGGCAACTCCCTGGCCTATTGGGTCCAGGCCGATGATCCCCCGGAAATCCAGGCCATGCGGACCCTTCCCACCCACCTGCCCGGGATGATGACCCGGGCCGAGGTCCTGGCCGCCTATGAAGCAGCCTCGGGCCGGTCCACCCGGGATTTTGATTTTTACTACGGCTTTGGCCTTTTCCGCCTGGCCGTCATTGCCCAGCAGATCTATTATCGGTTTTACCATAAGATTACGGATAATCCGCGGTTTGGTGCGTTGATTTTTGGCGTCCTGGGGTTGGAGCAAACCTTGAACCGGCTCATGGAATCCTCAAAAAAATAAGGAGAAAAGAGATGCAGGAATTCAATCTGGAAGGAAGGAAGGCGGTGATCACCGGAGCCAGCCGGGGCATTGGACTGGCCGTGGCCAAAAAATTGGCCCAACAGGGGGCCCATTGCATCCTGGTGAGTCGTAAAATCGAAGGATTGGAAGCGGCCGTGGAAGAGATCCGGGGCACCGGGGGAAGTGCCCAGGCCATGGCCTGCCACACCGGGTATCCCGATCGCATCCAGGAGATGTTCGCAGCCATTGCCAAGGAACACGGCCGGCTGGACATCCTGGTGAACAATGCTGCGGCCAACCCCCATTTCGGTGAAATGCTCACCGCCGATGCCGGGATCTGGGACAAGGTCCTGGACGTCAATCTCAAGGGGCCCTTTTTCATGACCCAGGCCGCCGTCCCCCTGATGAAGGAGCGGGGCGCCATTGTCAATGTCTCTTCGGTGAACGCTGTGAAACCCGGTTTGTTCCAGGGGGTCTATTCTGCCTCCAAGGCCGCCTTGATCAACATGACCCAGACCCTGGCCCGGGAATTGGCCCCCCGGGGCATCCGGGTCAATGCACTGCTCCCCGGCCTCACCGACACCCAATTTGCCTCGGCCATCATTTCCTCGGAGGAGATCTGCCAGCACGCCGTGTCCCAGATTCCCATGGGTCGGTATGCCCATCCCGATGAAATGGCCGGCGCCGTCCTTTATCTGGTTTCCGATGCTGCATCATTCACCACCGGTGCCAGCCTCATTTGCGACGGGGGGATGTTGATCTAAAATGGAAAATATTCAAAATGTCTTGATCCTGGGTGCCGGAACCATGGGGATCCAGATTGGCCTCCAATGCGCAGCCTCGGGCTTTGACGTGATGATTTACGATCCCGTGGCGTCGGCCCTGGAGTCGGCCAAAAAACGGTTGGTGCGCCAGGGAAGCCTCATGGTGAAAAACGGGCGCTTCCCCCGGGAAAAAATTAAACAGGGGCTGGAACGCATCTCCTTGACCAATGATCCGGAAACCGCAGGCAAGGATGCGGACCTGGTCTCCGAGTCCGTGCCCGAGGATCCGGCCCTGAAGCAGAAGGTTCTGGGGCAGTTCCACTCCATCTGTGAACCCCATACCCTTTTTACCACCAATTCCTCCACCCTGTTGCCCTCCCAGCTGGCCCCGGGCACGGGGCGACCGGACCGATTCATGGCCCTGCATTTCCACGATTGCACCATCTCCAATGTGGTGGATGTCATGCCCCATGCCGGTACTTCCCAGGAAACATTAACTGCGGTCACGGACTTTGCCCGTGCCATTGATCAATATCCCATTGTCCTGAAGAAGGAACAGAACGGTTATGTCTTCAACACCATGCTCTCTGAATTACTGGGGGCGGCCCTTTCCCTGGCTGCGGGCGAGGTGGCGGCGGTGCCCGACATTGATCGGGCCTGGATGGGGATCATGGGCACCCGGGTGGGGCCCTTTGGCATCATGGATGCCGTGGGGCTGGACACGGTGTATAAGATCACGGCCCATTGGGCGGAAAAAACCGGCCATCCGGGTAAGTTGGCCAATGCCGATTTCCTTAAATCCTATGTGGACGGGGGGAATTTGGGCATTAAAGCCGGACGGGGATTTTATACCTATCCCCACCCTGAATTTATGTCGCCCGAGTTTATGGAAGGAATTCACTGATTAATCCCATGTATTGATGAGGACCGCCATGGCCGAAACCTTTTTGAGCATGCGCAATCTGAAGTTCACCCTCCACACTAAAGTGGGGGCCTTTGAGCAGACCGTTCCCGGATTCCTGGGGGATCGGGATGAAAATTCCCTGGACATGGTTCTGGATGCTGCCCTGGAATTGGGCAAAAAGGAGCTGAATCCCATTTTTGAGGAGATGGACAAGGAGCCCCCGAAGTTGGAAAACGGGGCGGTCTGCGTCCATCCCAAGGTGAAGAAGATTTTAAGTATCCTGGGCCGGGACGGCTGGATTTCCGCCGTTTTCCCCGAGGATTGGGAAGGGGAGGAGATGCCCGCCAGCCTCCTCCATTGCATTAATTTCATCCTTGGGGCGGCCAATTATTCCGCCTCGGTCTATGCCGGGCTCACCATTGGTGCGGCCCGCCTTATACTGAATTTCGGTGATCCCCAGCTCCAGCAGATTTATTTGCCCCCCATGCTGGAAGGGAAATGGCAGGGCACCATGGCCCTCACCGAACCCGAGGCCGGTTCCTCCCTGGGGGATCTCACCACCCGGGCAAGGGACCTTGGGGACGGCAGCTATGCCATTTCCGGGGAAAAGATTTTCATCTCCGCCGGAGACCACGACGGGGTGGAGAACGTGGTTCACCTGCTTTTGGCCCGCATGGAAGGGGCCCCGGCCGGAAGTAAGGGAATCTCCCTTTTTGTGGTGCCCAAGCTTTGGCCCTCGGACCAGGGCCTGGAACCCAACCATGTCACCGTGACCCAGATTTTCCATAAGCTGGGCTACCGGGGTGCCCCCATCACCGGGCTGCAATTCGGTGACACCGGTACCTGCCGGGGGATATTGGTGGGGGAAGCCCATCGGGGCCTTTCCTATATGTTCCAGATGATGAATGGGGCCCGGCTGGAGGTGGGCATGGGGGCCACGGCCATTGCCACGGCGGCCTACCATGCCAGTTTGGAATATTGCCAGAGCCGGAGCCAGGGGCGGCGGTTCACCGATGCCAAAACCGCCCCCCAGGTGCCCATCATCCACCATGCCGATGTCAAGCGCATGCTCTTGTTCCAGCGGGCCGTCTGCGAAGGCGCTTTGGCCCTGATCCTCCAATGCGGAATCTATGAGGATATTTTGGCCGCCCACCCGGATAAAACCGATTACCATCTCCTTCTGGAGCTGTTGACCCCGGTGGCTAAGACCTATCCTTCGGAAATGGGAATCCTCTCCACCAGTACGGCCATCCAATGTTTCGGCGGATATGGCTATTGCGATGATTTCCCCGTGGAGCAGCATTTCAGGGACATGCGCATCCATCCCATCCATGAGGGCACCACCGGGATCCAGGCCATGGATCTTCTGGGACGCAAGGTGGTCATGGCCGAGGGCCGGGCATTGCTCTGTTTGAAGCGGGAAATGGAAATCTGCATCGAAAAGGCCCGGCAGCACATGGGGCTGCGCCGCATGGCCGGGGATCTCATTGAGGGCATGGAACTGCTGGAATCCACCCTGGGAACCCTGGGCAAGCTGGCCGCAGAGCAAGGTCCCGAGGCGTACCTGGCCGATGCCACCCCCTTCCTGGAGATGTTCGGCCACCTGGTCATGGGCTGGCAATGGCTGGGCATGGCTGAGTCGGCCGTGGATCTGCTCAACCAGGGATGTCGGAAGCGGGGCACCCTGTTCTACGAGGGGAAACTCCACACGGCCAATTATTATTTCACCTATGAATTGCCCAAAATCCACAGCCTGGCAAAGGCCTTGACCAAGGAAGCCAAGGTGACCCTGGCCATGCCCGAGGCCTGTTTTATTCCCTAATCCCACGGAGGAAAGATATGAGCGACCACCCCTTTGTTTTTACATCCCAGGACGGCATTGGCCGCCTGACCCTGAACCGGAAAGAGAGCTATAATTCGTTTGATTCCACCATGCTGGATGCCTTTGAAGCCTTTCTCAAGGAACGGCGACACGACACCGACACCCGGGTGATCATCCTGGACGGGGGCGAGGCCAAGGGCTTCTGCGCCGGATTGGATACCAAGAATTTCCTCAATGAAATACTTAACATGGAACCCATGGCCGCCTACGAGGCCCAGGTTCGCCTGAGCCGACTCTTCCTGGGCATGCGCCAGATCCCCCAGCCCATCCTTGCCTGTGTCCACGGCGCCGCCGCCGGCATCGGCTTTTCCCTGGCCATGGCATCGGATTTGCGCCTCATCACCCCGGATGCCCGGTTCTCCGCAGCATACATTAACATTGGCCTGGGCGGGGCCGACATGTCGTCTTCCTATTTTCTGCCCCGGCTCATCGGTGCGGGCCGGGCCTATGAATTCCTCCTCACCGGGGACTGGATGGACGCCCAGACCGCCATGGACCTGGGCATGGCCTCCCGGATGATTCCCCGGGAGGAATTGTTGCCCACGGCGGAACAATTGGCCCGGACCATGGTGGAAAAGAATCCCATGGGCCTGCGCATGACCAAGGAAGCTTTAAATGTGAATCTGGATTGTGCGGGCCTGGAAGCGGCCCTGAATCTGGAAGACCGTAATCAGATTATGGTTGCCTATACCTATCGCATGAAATAGGGTGGTTGGGCTGGCGTTGCCTTTGAAGCTCCGATGATCCCGGGGGAATTGTTTTTTCAGGTGGGGGGGATCAGGGCTCCGAAGCAGTGGAATCCAGAAGTAGGAAGACGGAAAGGGGGAGGTGGTTCCAGTCCGCCTCCAGAAAGTTGCCTTCAATGATTTCATCGGTGAGGGTCTGGATGAATTCGGGATTGAGGGTGCCGTCCACTTCACCCGGGTATCTGCCCTTGGCCTTCAGGGGAGACTGGTAGGCCTTGATGAATTCCGGGACTTCATCCATGACGTTGAGGTAGGTTTCCACGGCCTTGACATGGTATTGGTTAAGGACATAGGCTGCGGCCAGGGTGTCCATGAAGGCCGGGTTGTCGTCCAGGAGGGTGGCCTTGAGGGCCATTTCCAGTGCCTGCTCCCTGTTGCGATATTGTGGATTTTCGCAGGTGGCGTAAACCCATGCCAGGGCGTTGTATGGCTGGGGATCCCGGGGTTCCAGCTGGATGGCCTGGAAATAATCATTCACGGCCCGGGTGAAATTACGCTGGCCTTCGTAGGAAATTCCCCGGTTGAAATAGGCGTCGTGGGACAGGGGATTCAATTGAATGGCCTTGAGGTAACTGGCAATGGCCAGGTCATGGTTTTCCTGGTAGGAGTATGCGATTCCCCGTCTCAGATAGGCATCGAAATAGTCCGGGTTCAGGGTGACGGCCTGGGTGAAGTTCTTCACTGCCCGGCCGTACATCCCGCGCTTGGCATAGCGGCAGCCCCGGGCATAGAGTCGTTCTGATTTTTCAATATTCTTTGGGTCCAATGGTGCTGGGCCTTCTTCCATGGTTTCCGGGGAAGGCAGTTGGACCATTGCGGCCATGGGTCCCTTGGCGGGTGTGGGATCCGGGGTGGTTTCGTCAAAGGGGGATCCGCCAAAGTCTTCGTGGAGGATGGGGGCCATGATTTGAATGCCTGTGGGCGCAGGCGGGGTGTCCCATCCCTTTCCCAAGGCCGGGAAAAGGAGGATTAAAGCCCATACAACCATGGGGGAAATTAAAAGGCGATACCTGGTCATTGATGTTTCCTTGCAAGGAAATTAAGGAGTTAACCCATCTTTAATTTGTAGCCTGTGGTGAGGATTTCGTCAAATTGTTTTCACTTCGTCGTTGGCGAAACGTCCAAAATGGTCCTTCCCGGGGCTGGCATCCCCGGAATTTTCCCCAATGGATTTCATGGTGGCGTGGGGTGGGAAATGTGGGTTCCCCTATTGATGCAATCCATGAGGGCGGATTTGAATGTGTGGTCCAGTGTTCCGGCCCAGGCGGGGATGAGAAGTCCCCGTTCCTGGAGTCGTTTGCCGTAGCGGAGCAATAGGCGGTGGTCGGCTCCAATGGCTTCCAGGTAAATGTTGTGGGCTTGTTGGACCTTGCCCGCCATGACCAGGGCCATGGCCAGGGTGTCCAGGTAGATGGCTTCTTTTTGGATGGAAACGGCTTTACGGGCAAGCTCCAGGGCCCGTTCCGTATCCCGGAGTTCCGGGACGCTACTGGTGGCGTGGAGCCAGGCCAGGGCATTGTAACCAAAGGCGGCATCGGGGCGGAGTTCAATGGTTTTTTGGTAATCGGCCATGGCCGCCACGGGGCGGTTCCGTTCCAGGTGGAGATTTCCCCGGTTGAGGAAGGCGAAATAATTCCTGGGGTTCATGCGGATCACGGCATTGTAATCCGCCAGGGCCTGGGTGAATTGACCCAGGTCGTGGTGGGCGTTGCCCCGGTTGAGGAAGGCGTCCTGGGCATGGGGATTCAAATCCAGGGCCCGGGTGTAGTCGGCCACGGCTCCGGTGGGATCCCCGGATTTATGCAGGGCCCGTCCACGGTTGTAATGGGCCTTGAAATGGGAGGGGTTGAGCTGGATGGCCCGGGTATAGTCGGCAATGGCCCGGGGGAAGTTTCGGAGAATCTGGTAGATGTTTCCCCGGTGGTAAATGGCCTGGTGGTAGTTGGGATTGAGTGCGATGGCCCGGGTGAAGTCGGCCAGGGCGCGATTGTAATTCTGCAACCGCAGGTGGGCCAATCCCCGGGCACCATGGGCGGTGTGGGAGTGGGGATCGGCCTGGATGGCCCGGTTGAGGCTGGCAATGGCCTTGGCATACTTCCCCTGCTGTCCGTACTCCACCCCCTGGCGCAGGTGATCCCCGGCCCGGACCGTGTCGGTCAGCATTCCACAAATCATTAAAAGAATAAATACCAGCCCCAAGGGGCTTGGTTTTCCCCGGTTCAGACGATGTTCTCCCGTTTTGAATCAAAGTTAGTTTAAACTTAAAAAAATAGCCCTTCCAAGGGCTTTGTCAAGTGGGGGAAATAACCATGGACCTGGAAGGGCTTTTGTGCAAGTATCGGCCCGTAGAGCCCAATTTTCACAAGGAAGGCGCCATGCCCAAGTCTTTATTCTCCGTTCAGCTCGCAGTGTTCGCCCTGGTGGCGGCCGCCTTTACCAATATCTATCTCACCCAGCCCATTCTCCCGGTACTCCAGGACGAATTCCAGGTGTCCACGGTCCAGGTTTCCTTCACCGTTTCCGGGGTGATCCTGGGCATTGTCATGGCCAACTTGATTTTCGGGGCCTTGGCCGACCGTTACCCCATCCGTCCCATTCTTCTTGTGGGGGGGATTTGTGTGGCCGCCGGTGCATGTGTGGCTGCCTGGACCCATGATTTCAGGGTATTGGTGGGGGCCCGGATTTTCCAGGGCCTTTTCATCCCCGCCTTGACCACCAGCCTGGCGGCCTGGCTGGCCCGGACCCTGTCCCGGGATCGCCTGGGCCAGGTCATGGGGGCCTATGTTTCGGCCACGGTGCTGGGGGGATTGGGGGGCCGTCTTCTGGGGGGCTTTATCCATCCCCCCTTGCATTGGCGCTATGCCATGGTTTCCGCCGGTGCACTGATCCTGGCCACCTTGGCTTTGGCCCTGGTCTTATTGCCCGGCCGGGAAAAACAGGAACAAAAAGGGGAAGGGAAAACCAGCTTCCGGGCCCTGGCCGGCCGGCGGGAACTCTGGCCTGCCTTTGCCTGCGGGGCCGTTGGGCTTCTCATGTTTTCTCCGGTTTTCAATTATCTGCCCTACCGTCTTTCCGGCCCGCCCTTTGGCTTTTCCACCCAGGTCGTCACCCTGATTTATCTGGTCTATGTGGTGGGGATTTTCCTGGGGCCCCTGGCCGGGGGCATGGCCCAACGCCATGGATACGGCAAGGCCATGATGGCCGGTACCCTGGTCATGGGGTGTTCCTTGACCGCATTGCTTCTGCCCTGGACCTGGGCGGTGGTTTTGGGACTTTTGGGAATCTGTACGGGATTTTTTACCATCCACACCGTGTCCGTGGGGCTTTTGAATCAAAAATTGACCCGGGGCCACGGCAAGGCCAATGCCATCTATGTCCTGGTCTATTACGCCGGGGGCTGGGTGGGAATCACCGGGGCGGGATTGGCCTTCCAAAGCTGGGGGTGGTCCGGGGTGATTGCCTTTGTTTTGAGTTTCCTTGCCATCCCTCTGGTGACCGGTTGGTGGGAATTGAAAAAAGTGGAAAATTAAAATGTTAAACCATTGGACTTATTGTTGTTTTTCATGGGGTCGGCCGTCCGAGGAAGAATGAATTCACCCATGGGACGGGTGTTTACATCTCCGTTGGGGCAGGGTGTTTGAACGGTTCGGGCCGGGCAGTTCCCGGGCGGTTAAATCCCATGGTCAGCCGTGTTGGAATGGGCTTAAACCATGGTGGGTCCATCAAAAAGTGTTCCGATGGAATCGGGTCAAACGCCATGCTTGGGGCAGCTGTATTTCACCTCAATTGAAATCCATTGTTCGTAAACATAGCCACGATTTCGACGCATATCCGGGGGAATCCCTATCATGACCATGGTCATAGGGGCATGGGGGTGTTGAATTCCGGGACCTGGATTTCCATTCCGGGGCAGCTTTGTTTTACCCGGTTCAGGAAGGGATTGATGTCCACGGTTTGGGAAACCGGGGGATGAAAATCGTCCATGTGATGGGGAATCACCCGTTGTGGGGAGAGGCGTTCTACCTGGCGGGCGGCCAGGTCGCAGATCATGGAATGGCCCTGGAGGGGGAGCATGAGGGTGTGGATGGGCTCCCGTTTCAAGGCGTCCAATTCGTCATCCGTGGCCCCGGCCGATCCGAAAAAGAGGATATCCTTGCCCTGGATGTTGAAGCGCCAGGCAATGACGTGTCCGCAGGGATAATCCCGGAAGAGATGGAGGTGGCGGTAAAATCCCCATCCCATGCGTTTCAGGGTGCTTCCCACCAGGGGGAGATCGAATTTTATATGGCGGCCGGCCCGGGCACGGGCCGTGATATCCCCAATGGTAATGGGGGGATCGTCGGCTGCAACCGGCTGGAGACGGGCGGCGGGCACGCCCAGGTTTTCCAGTGTCCGGGCGGGTACGGCATCACAATGGATGGAGGCACCGGGGTTGAGGGCGGCCAGGGCCGGGATGTCCCAGATGTGGTCAAAATGGCCGTGGGTGACGAAGATGGCCTGGGCCGGTCCCAGACGGTCCACCAGCTCCCGGGGGCTGAGGGGTTGGTGGGGAATGGCCTCGGTATTCCGGGTTAGATAGGGATCCACAAGGATGTGGCTGTCCGGGGTTTTGATGCTGAACCCGGCGGTTCCCAGCCAGGTGAATTGGGCGGAGGACATGGGTTAGGACTCCTGTTTAATCATTTCCATGAAGGCGTCGATGCGGGTGTCCATCTGCCCATGGGAGAAACTGCGGGGGTCGGTCATGTCCGCCTCCAGGAGGATGACCGGGATGTCCGCCCGGTCCCGGACGATCTGGGCAATGTCCATCTGGCCGAAGGAATAGGGTTTGCACGAGCGATTGGAGTGCATGACCAGGCCGTCCACCCGGTAATGGTCCACCATGTCCAAAACCTGTTCCGCCATCTGGTCCACCCCGATGTTGAGGTAAATCCGGGTATAGGCCTCGGCCAGGGAATCCAGGAAACGATCTTCATCAATGTATCTCAGGGAGCCGCACCAGGCCGATGTGTAGGTGTCGGCCACCAGGCAGGCCCCATGGGATGAAAATTTATCCGACAGCCATTTCAATTGGTGCCACACCGGGAGGTTGTCCCAGAGGAGGCGCACGGATTCATTGGGGACCACACCGATGTTTTGGGCCATGCGTTCCTCCATCTCCCCCAGTAATTCCGTGTAAAAGTCCACGGCGGTCTGGGTGCCGCGGAGGGTGACGATGAGGGCCAGGAAGAAAAAGGCGTCAAAGGCGGACATGGGGGAGGGGCTGTGGGTGGTGGTATCCAGCACCCGCTGCCAGAGGCGTTGGCCCTGGACCGAAAGGCGGCCCACCTCCGCCATTTTTTTTGGGTCCAGTTTTTTCCCGGTTTGGGCTTCCAGAAATTCAATGTATTCATCCACCTGTTCCCGGACGTAGGCGGCCATCTCCGGGTCGAATCGGGTGTGGCAGACCGGGGTGTCCAGGATGAAGAGGGGAACGTTGAAATACCGGGCCTGGACCTCGTACCATTTGATCACGGTGCCGCAGATATTGTTGCAGCAGATGAGCATGTCCGGCTTGGGCAGGCCGCCGATGGGGCCGCCTTTGACCACGGAACAGGCAATGTCGGCGGCGGCATAGGAACAGATGTCCGAACTGTATCCCATTTCCTCGGCTTTGACGCAGAGATCTTCCCCCATTTTGGCCGCACCGATCATGGCCCCGTGGTTTTCCGGATAAACCGGGAGGATATCCATGGCCACCAGGGGTTCCACCGGTCCCCCCGAGGTGATCCAGGCCACCTTTTTGCCGTTTTGGGATGCGGTGAGGGCCTCCATGTAATAGGTGGTCATGATGTCCCGCATTTTTTTCGCCGCTTGAATTTTTGGGGGTTTGGCCATGGCCGTTCTCCTGGATTGTCTGGGTTAAATCATTTCCGTGAAGGTTTCAATGCGGGTGGCCAACTGTCCCCGGCTCTCCCGCATATCCCCCATTTCCACCAGCAGGTGGCGGATTTTTTCCCGGTCCAGGGCCTGGGCCAGGTGGGGATAATCAAAGGCCTGGGGATCGCAGAATTTCAGGCGGAGGAAAATGACACCATCGGCCTTGACCGTCCGGGCCAGGTCCGTGACCCGCTCCTGGCGGGCCAGGATATCGGTGTGCTTGGCCGGGCAGATGTAGCGGTCCAGGTAGCGGACGGCCAGTCCCTCCATGGGATCTCCATCCTCGGGGATGAGGCCGTCGAACCAGCGCTGGCCCGTGCAGAGGTCGTCCACCACCACAGCTCCGCCCGCATCTTCAATGAATTCATAGAGGTCGGGGCTGTCGCAGACCGAGCCCGTGACCAGAATGCGTTTGCAGGGCGTTGGGTCCAGGGCCAATGCCTTTTCCTCCAATTGGGGAAGGATGCGTCCCAGGAGCTCGTCCGCACGTTGTCTGTCCATGATCATGCATCCCTTGACCAGTGCCGACATATCCGTGCCGGAAATGATATGGGGATGGGTGGATTTCAAATCACCCATGCGCAGGAGCTGTTTTCGAATGCGATTGTAGAGGGAAATGCTGTCCAAAAGGCTTTGTTTGGCGATGGGACCGCCCTTGGCCTTTTCCAATTCCGATTTGAACCGGGCCATGACCAGGGTCATGTATCTTCGGGCACTCTGGGCATTGAGCTTGGTGGGGATGGCCACGTCGGCAAAGAAGGTATGGCCCACATTGAGACGCCAGATGTCGCTCATGCGCTGGATGGAGTCGCAGGTATGGGGGAAAACCACCCCGTGGAGGTGTTCCAACCGACCGGAGAGCCCATCCTCCAGAATTCCCCTGAGCAGGTGGCAGCAATAGACCTGGAGATGGTTGTCGGCCAGGGAAATTTCCGGCCGGGTGGGAAAGAGTCGGACCGGATGGAAGCCCGCTGCATGGATGAGTTCTTCGGGTGCATAGGAACACAGATACCCAATGGGGATGCCGGTTGCTGCCAGGGCTGCTTCCCTGGGGTCTGCCAATGCCTGGTGAAAGGCCTGGATTTCCTTCATGGACGGTGCCTCCTCATGGCCGGTAATTGAGTGCAAATCATGGCGTGTCTGGTGGTTTGTATAGCGAACGTGGGTCAATGTGTCAACCGGGATTAACGCGGTTCGGTCATGGGCAATCTTTCGTTGGGCAGGCCGGGATCTCCCCCGGAAAAGAATGGAAAATGGAATCAGGGGGATAGGGAATATCCGAATTCCGGTTGACAAAACAACTGAACTCTGGGTATGGCTGAGTTGTTTTGTCAACTAAGGAGATTGTACGATGTTCACGACATTTAAAAAAGGGGCGCTGGGCCGGCGCATTAATATTCTTTTTCGCCTTTGCGTGGGGCACCTGAGGCGGGAGATGAAAAAACTGGGGGTGGGCATGGGAGATTATGCCTTTTTGCTTTCCACCTTTGCCCAACCCGGCCAGAGCCAGGACGAACTTTCCCGGGATATCTGTGTGGATAAAAGTTACACGGCCCGGGCCCTGTCCCGTTTGGAAAAGTTAGACCTCATCCGCAGGGAGCCGGACCCGGATCAATACCGGGTGAAGCGGGTCTACCCCACGGATTTGGCCATGGCCATTCAAGGGGACATTTTCGACATTGTGAAAACCCATCAAGCCATCCTAACCCGGGGCATGGAGCCCGAACGGGTGGAGCGCATCCGGGAGGATCTGGATTTGATGATCGAGAATATGATTGCCCATGTGTACCATGGGGCGGGGGAGGAAAAATGAAATTATCCAAGAAGCTGTTGATTTTTATTCCCATTGTCTGTGGCCTGGTTTTGTTTGGAATCATGAAGAACTCCCGCAAGGCTCCGGAACGGTTGGAAAATCGAGAACGGGTGCGCACGGTCCGGGTTATGGATTTGGAACGGCAGCCCCTGCGTCCCCGGGTGGTGGGCTATGGCTATGTGGCCCCGGACCGCACCTGGGAGGCCATTGCCGAGGTGGGAGGCAAGGTGGTTCATATGGCGGAAAATTTGAAAAAGGGCCATTTTTTGAAAAAGGGGGATCTCCTGTTCCGCATTGATACCGAGGCCTATGGCCTTGCGGAAACCCGGGACCGGGCGGATGTGCGCAACCTGGATGCCCAGCTTCGGGAATTGGCCCAGACCCGGGAGAATACCCGCCGGCTTTTGGCCATTGAACAACGTTCCCTGGCCATTTCCGCCCAGGAGGTGGAGCGGAAGCGGGGGCTGTTTGACAAGGGGATTATTTCCGCCTCGGCCCTGGAGCAGGAGGAGCGGCGTTATCTGTCCCAGAAAACCGTTGTCAATAATCTGGAAAACACCCTGAAGTTGTTACCGGCCCGGGAAAAGGCCCTCCAGGCCCGAAAAAGCGCTGGGCTCTCCACGGTGAAAACCCGGCAATTGGACATTGAAAAAACCGAATTCCGCGCCCCCTTCAACGGCCGCCTCTCCCAGGTGGACATTGAGTTGGGCCAGTTTGCCCCGGCCGGCACTCTGCTCTTGACGGCCCAGAGCATTGAGTTGGCCGAGGTGGCCATCCCCCTGACCCCCCAAAAGCTCATGTCCCTGATGCCCCGGGGGAATGCCGTGGCCGATCCCCTGAATTTCATGGGGGAGCTGGATCAATTCCTGGGCATTGAAGCCCGGGTACAATTGCCCCTTTCCCCGGAAAAATCCGTGGTCTGGACCGGTCGGTTCTCCCGGATTTCCGATGCCCTGGATGCCCGCACCGGAACCATCACTGTCTATGTTACCGTGGACCGGCCCTATGGGGAGATGGTGCCGGGCACGCGTCCCCCCCTGGTGTCGGGCATGTATGTGGCCGTGGAATTCCTGGGCCGGCCCTTGGCGGATCAATGGGTGGTGCCGGTAACCGCCCTCCATGTGGAGGATGGCCGGGAGCATTGGATTTATCTGTGCTCCCCCGAAAATCGCTTGGTGCGCCGGGCCGTTTTACCGGGGATGCGGGCCGGGGAATTGGTTTCCATCCGCCCCCGGGACCAATGGGAGGCGGGCAACCGGCTCATCCTTTCGGACATCATGCCGGCGGTGGACGGGATGAAACTCCACCCCGTGGACGACCCGGACATGGCCCACATGGTGAAAATCCAGGCCCGGGGGGAGGATTCCCATGGAAAATAGACCCTTTCGCCGGGCCGTGGCCGCCATGTGCGCCCATCCCACGGCGGCCAATCTTCTCATGGTGCTCTTCATCGTCCTGGGGCTCATGTCCATCTTTGATCTGAAACGGGAGACCCTGCCCGACTTCAGTGTGGATGCCGTGGAGATCACCGCCCTCTATCCCGGGGCCCGGGCCGAGGATGTGGAGTCCACGCTGGTGGGCCGCATTGAAGATGCCCTGGAAACCGTAACCCACCTGGACGAGGTCAAGAGCACGGCCATGGAGAACCGGGCCGTGGTGGTGGCGGAGATGGCCGAGTCCGGAAACATCATCCAATTCATCAACGATGTGAAAACCGAGGTGGAGGCCATCAATGATTTTCCCGATGCCGTGGAAGAGGTGGTGGTCCGCCGCATCAACCAGGTGGATCCCGTCGTCTCCATTGCCGTGACCGGGCCCATGTCCCCCCTCCATTTGAAAACCTATTGCGAAAAACTCAAGGACCGCCTCAAGTGGGAGGCGGGGATCACCCAGGTGGAGATCCAGGGCTTTTCCGATCCCGAATTCCGGGTGGAAATCCCCCTGTGGCAGATGCTCCGATTTAACCTATCCACGGCGGATATTGCCTCGGCCGTGGCATCCCAGGGGGTGGATTTGCCCGCCGGGGCCCTGGAAACCCGGGAACGGGATGTGCTCATCCGCTTTTCCGAGGAACGCAAAACCCTGGCGGCCCTGGCCGACCTCACCGTGATTTCGGCCCAGACCGGTTCCGAGATCCGTTTGGGGGATATTGCCCGGATTTCCGACCAGTTCCAGGATGCGGAAAACCGCATCGTTTTTGACGGCCGCCGGGCCGGGATCCTGGCCGTGAGCAAGACCAAGGCCGAGGATGCCCTGGAGGTCATGGCAGCGGTGGAGGCTTTCCTGGAAAAGGAACGGGCCACTGCGCCGACCGGCATGGCATTCACCCTGACCCAGAATGTTTCCAAAATCGTGAAGGACCGGCTCAACATGCTTTTGGTCAACGGGGTGGAGGGCTTGATCCTGGTTTTCCTGGCCATGCTCCTTTTCTTCCCCCTTCGATTTTCCTTTTGGGTGGCCATGGGATTGCCGGTCTCTTTTTTGCTCTCCTTCTTTTTCATGAAGCATTTGGGGCTTTCCATCAACATGCTGTCCATGGTGGGGCTGCTCATCGGCATCGGCCTGCTCATGGACGACGCCATTGTCATTGCAGAAAACATTGCCGCCCAATTGGAACAGGGCAAAAAGGCTTTTGAAGCCGTGGTGGACGGCATTTCCCAGGTGGCCGCCGGTGTGGGCTCTTCCTTCCTCACCACCCTTTTCATCTTCGGCACCCTGGCCCTGAGCATGGAAGGGGAAATGGGCAAGGTCCTCTACGCCGTGCCCGTGGTCTTGATTCTGGTCCTTTCCGTCAGTCTCATCGAAGCTTTTTTCATCCTGCCCAACCACCTGTTCCACGCCTTGGACGGCCGGGAGAAGAATGGGCAGGGACGGTCCCTGCGTCAACGCATCGACCAGGGACTGGCTTGGGTAAGGGAGCGGATTTTAGGGCGGGTGGTGGATGTGGCCATCCACCATCGCTATCTCTTTGTGGGGATGGTGATTTTTGTCTTCTTGGGCTCCCTTTCCCTGTTGGCCGGTGGGGTGTTGAAGTTCCGTCCCTTCCCCGACCTGGAAGGGGAGGTGCTCCAGGCCCGGCTTCTCTTTCCCCAGGGAACGCCCCTGGCCGTGACACAATCCCATGTGGAACGCATGACCCGGGCGGCCCGGGAGATGAACGATCAATTTGCCCCGGACCAGCCCGACGGCCGGGATCTGGTCCGTCACATTGCCGTTTTCTTTAACACCAATGTGGATGCCGGGGAGCAGGGGGCCCATGTGGCCACCATTTCCCTGGACCTTTTGGCCGCCGAGGAACGGTCGGGCAACATGGACATGTACATGGAGGCCTGGCGGGAATTGTCCGGGGATATTCCCGATGCCGTGGCCGTGGCCTTTAAGGAACCCGTCATCGGTCCCGGGGGGCTGCCCATTGAGATCCGCCTCCAGGGGGAGAATCTGCCCACACTCAAGGCCGCGGCCCAGAAACTCATGGATTGGCTCCACGGTTACGACGGGGTCCAGGACCTCTACGACGACCTCCGCCCGGGGAAGCCCGAATTCACCATCCGCCTCAAGCCGGGTGCCCGGGCCCGGGGATTTGATGCCCGCACCGTTTCCCGGCAATTAAGGGCCGCCTTCCACGGGGAGACCGCCGCCGAAATCATGGTGAGGGACGAAGCCTATGAGATCAATGTGATGCTGGCCGACGAAGACCGCAGCCGCATGGACCAATTGTCGGATTTCTACATCACCGATCCCTCTGGAAAACGGGTCCCCCTCACCGCCATTGCCTGGATTGTACCGGACCGGGGCTATGCCGGGATTCGACGGGTCAACGGGGTGCGGACCGTCACCGTTACCGGGGATGTGGACACCCGCCGGGCCAATGCCATGGCCGTCACCGCAGATACCACGGCCCGGTTTATCCCGGAACTGGAAGCCCAATTCCCCGATGTCCGGGTGGGACTTGAGGGCCAGAATAAGGAAACGAAGAAATCCCTGGGCGGCATGATTAAGGCTCTGGTGGTGGGGATCTTCGGGGTCTTCTGCCTCCTCAGTGTCCAATTCCGTTCCTTTGCGGAACCCCTGGTGATCATGGTGACCATTCCCTTTGCCTTCATCGGGGTGATCTTGGGGCACCTCATCATGGGCATTGACCTGTGCATGCCTTCCATCATGGGCTTTGTTTCCCTGGGGGGCATCGTGGTCAACGATTCCATCCTCCTGGTCTTTTTTGTGAAACAGCATGGTGCACGGGGGCTGGACCGGGCCGAGGCCGGGAAACGGGCCTCCCGGGACCGATTCCGGGCGGTGATGCTCACCTCCATCACCACCGTGGCCGGCCTGCTCCCCCTGCTCTCGGAGCAGTCCATCCAGGCCCAGATCCTCATCCCCCTGGCCACCTCCATTGTCTTCGGCCTCCTGGTTTCCACCCTTTTGGTCCTGCTGGTGGTGCCCTGCCTCTATGCCATCCTGGGGGACTTTTCCCGGGACCGGGTTGGGGAATAGGATCGTTGTCGCCGGGTATTGACGTGGACGTACCCGGCGCTCACCCCTGGGAAACATCTAGTTTTTCCCGGGGGGATTTTTATGCGGATTGGATTTCCCTGGGCAAATAAAGCTCCATTTTCCGGGGGTGAAAGTGTGAAAATACATCGGCTTAAAAGGTGAAATAAAAACAAAAATCCGGTCTTTTGGTTACAATGGTGTGTTTTCTTCTTTTTTTGAATATTTTTCGACAATGGATAAATAAAATTTATCATCTAAAACCCCAGTGGAATAAGGAAGTAAAAGAAGATCGGGGAAAATTCCCATAAAGAGTTATTTGCAATTTGTGCACCATTGTGATAGACAGCCCCTCCAAATGTCATCTGGATGGGAGTGATCCCCATGGCAGTCAATTTGGGTACGCTCCTGCGAATCATTTTTTTATGAAAGGATTTCAGCATGAAGCGTTTATTTGGTTTGGTCGCATTACTTCTATTTTGCGCCATTGTCTTTTCAGGTAATGTCCTGGCTTCCGATAAAATTAAAGTGGCCGGGATTTATACCCAGCCCATCCAGCAGAAATGGGATGCCTGCCTCCACAAGGCCCTCTCCAAGGCAGCCCAGGCCGGCACCATCGAGTATGTCTATTCCGAACGGGTCTCCAACACCGACTATATCCGCGTCCTTCGGGAATATTCCGAAAAGGGCATGGACCTCATCGTGGGCGAAGCCTTCGGCATTGCCCGGGACGTTCGCAAGGTGGCCAAGGATTATCCCCAGGTGGCCTACCTCATGGGCGACACCTTCGGCCCCACCGGCAAAAACCTCTCCGTATTTGACAATTACATCCACGAGCCCTGCTACCTCATGGGCATGATCGCCGGTAAGATGACCAAAACCAATAAGATCGGCATGGTGGGCGGCTATCCCATCGGCGAGGTCAACCGTTTATTCAACGCTTTCATGGCCGGTGCCAAATCCGTGAACCCGGCCGTGGAATTCAAGGTTTCCTTCATCGGTTCCTGGTATGATCCGCCCAAGGCCAAGGAATTTGCCTATGCCCAGGTGGAAGCCGGTGTTGACATCCTTTACGCCGAGCGCGCCGGTGTGGTGGACGCGGCCCGTGAAAAAGGCATCCTCGCCTTTGGCAACGTCAACGACATGAACAAGGAAGAAAACGGCAAGGACGTCGTGGTTGCCTCGGCCCTGTGGCACATGGAATCCGCCGTGAACCACGCCATCTCCCTGGTGAAGAAGGGCACCTTCGTCGCCGAGGATTACCGCGAGTGGACCATGATGCGGAAAGGGGGCGCCACCCTCTCCCCCTACTACGAGTTCGAGGGCAGGATTCCCGCCGACGCCAAGGCGAAGGTCGCCGAGATGAAGGCGAAGATCCTCGCCGGCGAATTCGTCGTGCCCATCAACGACGACGAGCCCAAGTCCTCCTTCTAAGGGCCCGAGGCCCGGTATCGAACCAATGAAAAAGGCTACCGCCCGCTTCCCCCGCATCTCGCGGCGAGGACAGCGGGCGGTCGTATGTTATCCCTTTCCAATCTGGAGAAAAGGCGATGAGTGATTTCGGAGAGAGGCGGATGCCGCAGGGGGGCGAAACCGTCCTCA
>JAKSBM010000414.1 GCA_022361135.1 Desulfobacterales bacterium
CCGTAGGGCTGCATGGCGGAGTAGTGGCTGAAGGTGTAAATCTGCTTACCCTTTTCGCTGTGGTCCTGTCCCACTTCGATGACCGCGGGGGTATCTTCGGTGAAGGCCAGGGTGTCGCAACCTTCGGCAATGAGGGATTCAGCCGCTTCCTTGGCCTTGTCCGGACCATACCAGGCATAGATCCATTTCACATCGACCTTGGCTTCGGGGTTGGCGGCTTTAACGCCCAGGGCGTAGGCATTGATGTGGCGTACCAATTCCGGAATGGGGAAGGCGGCCACGTAACCGATTTTGTTGGTCTTGGTCATGGCGCCGGCCATGATGCCGTTGAGGTAGTACATCTGGTAGAGATCGCCAAAGTAGGTACCCAGGTTCTTTTCCCGTTTAAAACCGGAACAATGCATGAAGACCTTGTTGGGGTATTTTTTGGCGGCCTTGACCGTGTCTTCCATGTAGCCGAAAGAGGTGGTGAAAACCACGTCACATTTCTGCTGCTGGATCAGCCGGTCGATGATACGGGCGGAATCGGATTCTGCCACGGATTCAACAATTACGGTTTCCAGCCAGGGGAATTTAGCAACGGCAGCCTTGCGGCCCAGGTCATGGGCGTGGGACCAGCCGTAATCCCCAACAGGGCCGACGTATACAAAGCCGGCCTTCAGCTTTTTATCGGCGGAAAATGCCGGTGTGGAGAATCCCAGACCGACCATAGAACAGATTAGCATCCATTTTTTCATCCCGTTTACTCCTTATAAATAATATGGGTAGGTTAAAAATATCGAGGAATATACGATAATTCGTATTTTCTCGTCAATACTAATGATAGGGGTAAATCACGGATATCTAAGGATTTGATCATATTTCTGATTAAATTAGCGGAAATTCAGTAAAAAAAAGTCCTTTTGTTGGTATACAAAGTGTGCTTACATGGGCGTCTCAAGCAAGGACACATTTAGAGAGGGAGCCATGTCAAATTTGAAAGAAACGTTGAAAAACTCGGCGGTTTTCGCTTCAGTTGAAGGCGCAGATCTCGCAGAGTTGGAGTCGCTTTTTGAAGAACGGAAATTTTCTTCGGGCGAAGTCTTGATGACGGCAGGGGAAACTGCACAATACTATTACCTTCTGGCAGAAGGCAGTTTGCTGGTGGCCATGGAGGAAGACAGGGCCGTTGTCCTGTCGGCTGCAGGTGATTTTGCCGGCCTGGATTTGATTTCGGAAAACGGACATTGTCGCAGCACGGTGACTGTCCTGGGGGATGCGGTAGCCCATGTGATTTCCCGGGATGATGCCATGGGGTTGATTGCAGAAGATAGCCCCGTATCTGAAACGATTCGGGAGGCCTGGACCACCTATGTGGATCAGGTGGCTCCCTTTGCAAAACTAGATAATTCCCTTGAATGTCTATAGCTTAAGGAGGTGTGGGTTTGTACGGTATTGAAGCAATAAATGCAAACAATGGCTGGGCCATCTCCATTGTGGGAGTCACCATTGTTTTCACCGGGCTTGTGGTCCTATCCCTGGTTATTTCACAGCTCCACAAGGTGGTCGATCTTTATGAAAATCCAGATAAAATTAAAGAATGGTTCGCCCCCAAACCGGCCCCGGAGCCGGAACCGGAAGCGGCGCCCGCAGAATCCCTGCCGGCCCTGAGCGAAGCCCAGAAAGAAGCCGTAAGGCAATATGAAATGCTCATCCAGACCCTTGACGAGCATTTTGCACTGCCGCGGTTGCTCCATCTTGCCGAATCCCGGGGGATTGAAACCCCCCATGAAAATTTGAATTTCCTCCTGACGGCGGGAATCGTTTTCCCGGATTCCGAAGGATATTTCTGTTGGGATTCCCAACGCTTTGACAACGCAACAGCTGATTAAGCCGGACTGACTACAGGGGATATAAGATGGAACAATTATTTCTGGAATTTTTTCAAAATACAGGGTTTTATCTCTGCGACTATCGTAACATCATCATGATCATCATCGGGATGATCTTCATCTGGCTGGGAATCGCCAAAGACTATGAACCGCTGCTGCTGGTTCCCATCGGATTCGGCATGCTCATTGGTAATATTCCCATATTCAAGGGCCTGGGACTGGGGATCTACGAAAGTAACTCCGTTCTCCATTACCTCTACTTCGGGGTCACCCAGGGTATTTATCCGCCCTTGGTTTTCCTGGGTATCGGGGCCATGACCGATTTTTCCACCCTGCTGGCACGGCCGGTGCTCATGCTGTTGGGCGCAGCCGCCCAGACCGGTATCTTCATTACCTTCCTGGGTGCTCTGGCCTTGGGGTTTGCCCCCAATGAAGCCTCTGCCATCGGCATCATCGGTGGGGCCGACGGTCCCACGGCCATCTTCCTCACGGCCAAGCTGGCCCCCCATCTCATCGGGC
>JAKSBM010000722.1 GCA_022361135.1 Desulfobacterales bacterium
ACGAATCAGCCCGGATGAATTCAAAGCCGTTCTGGAAGCCAAGGACAGAACCCTGGCCGATGCCACGGCCCCGGCCAGGGGACTCTTTCTCCACCGGGTCAACTACGGAGAATAATCCTCCCCTCCCCCTTATCGCCATTTTCACCTTTGATATTGAACATACCCCATGGAATTCTGCCCATGGGGATCCGTTCCGTTTGAATGGGCTTTTTTCCACTTGATTCGAAGATTTTTAACCCGGCGATGACGGGGGGAGGAAGATTCCGCTACCATCGTTGCGATCGTCCTGACCGCAACGGCTGTGAAGAACTCTGGCCCATTCTTCCTGAAGCTGCCAGAGCCCTTAACGCCCGGACTATCCCCCTCCCCCTGCAAACACCTGATCCTCTATGCGTGATTGGCAAATTCGACGGTCAGCCATGTTGGAAGGCGTTTAAACCATCGTGAAGATGGCCCATGGTTTCGAAACATATTTTAAAAACCGCCATCCCATCCTTCGCCCCCGTGGGAGCGCCAGGGATAAAAAAAGCCCGCCTTGCTCCAATTGGGAACAAGGCGGGCTTTAAATTGAATTGCCAGGCGGTGGAATTTCCACCGGTGGTGAATTCTATTCGTGTTCGGCTTTGATGCGGTTCACGTGATCGTTGTAATGGGCAATGATGTCCCGGCGGTAAATCATTCCCACCAGCACCTTGTCATTATCCTTATCCACCACGGGCAGTGCATCGATATTTTTTTCCGTTAATTTAAGCAATGCAGTGTTGAGATCCTCCTCCGGCACCGTGGTGATCAGATCGGAAATCATGATGTCCTTCATGACAACCAGATCTTCCAGATGGCTGGTGAAAATCACCTCACGGATATCCGTGGAAGAAAAGATCCCAATGAAATCCCCCTGGGCATTCATCACGGGAAAGTAATGCTGCTTGGTGGTGGGGAAAATCTTCTTGAATTCGGAAAAGGGCATATCCTCATTGACGCAACGCACGCGTTTGATCAAGTGCCCCAGGCTTTCCACCTTCAGGGTCTGGAGAATGTCCATCATGAACTCACCGGCATGGGCCGGGGAATCCACCCTGGATTTCACCTGGTTCTCAAAGATGGTGAATTTCTGGGAAAAAAGATAGCACAACGCACAGACCATGAGGCTCGGCAGGAGCAAATGGTAGGAGTTGGTCATCTCACTCACAAAAATAATGGTGGAGATGGGGGTGTTGGAAACGGCGGTGAAAAAACCGGCCATGCCCACAATGACAAATGCGCCGGGCTGGGTCACAACACCGGGCAGGATCATGTGGAAAACCTTCCCCACAGCTCCGCCCATGGCACCGCCAATGACCACGGAGGGACCGAAGACGCCGCCGGATCCACCGGAACCAATGGAAAATGAGGTGGTGAAAATCTTACCAATGGCCAGGGCAAGCAGGGTTGGAATGGCCACCTGATTAAAGATGGCATTCTGGGCCATACCATAGCCAAAGCTAAGAGTGTATGGCAGGAAAAAGCCCAGGATACCCGTGAGCAACCCACCGATGGCCGGCTTAATGTGATTGGGGATATTCCACTTGTGAAAGACATTCACCGTGCCGTAGAACACCTTGACGTAAAGCCAGCCCGTGGCCGAAAGCACCACGGCCAGGATAAAATAGGGTCCCAGTTCCAGGGGATTCTGGAAAACGAAATTGGGGGAATCAAACAGAGAGCCCCAACCGAAAACCAGGCAGAACACACAATAGGCCACCACCGAAGAAATCCCGGCCGGAATAATCACATCGGATTCAAATTCCGGATCCCGGTAGAGCACTTCTGCGGCAAACAGGGCACCGGCCAGGGGTGCGCGGAAGATACTTCCGACGCCGGCACCCACGCCGGCGGCCATCATGATCCGCCGTTCCCGTTCCGAAAGGTTGAGCTTGGTGGCAAGAAAGGAACCAAACCCGGCACCGATCTGGGCAATGGGGCCTTCACGGCCGCCGGAACCACCCGTGGTCAGGGTAATGGTGGATGCAATGGTTTTAATGAAGGGAATCCGGCTCCGGATCTTCCCCCCCTTGTGGTGGTATGCATCAATGGCTGCGTCTGTACCATGGCCTTCGGCTTCCGGGGCAAAGGTGTAAACCAGCCACCCGGAAACAATGCCGCCCAGGGCAGGAAGAATCAAGAGCATCCAGCGACTGAAGGGGGTTGAAGTGCGGGGCAGAAGCAGATGTTCTCCAGCCGGGTTGTCCGGACGGTAGCCCGCCATCATATCCAGAAAATAGTGCATGCCCAGGCCGCACAGGTAATGGAAAATGATGGCGCCCAATCCGGCAATCAAGCCGATGAGAACAAAATTAAAAAGCCACTTGGAGGCCACTTTGATATCCAGTGACCCTATTTTGTCTTTAAACGCAATCATAGTTAGGCACTTTTAAGATCTTTGATCCCGCTCATAACAATATCAAACAAGGTCTCCACGTCCTTTTCTTCCAGGCAGGAGAAGGCCACCCTGAGGTTTTCCTCTCCAATGGAGATCAGACCAACGCCGTATTCATCCAGAAGGTGTACCCGGAGCGCTTCGGCATTGATGCCGCCTTTCAACCGGATGCACATGAAATATCCCGAGTTAAAGGGATAAACATCAAAGCCTTCTTTGTATTTGGGGTTGGCAAGGACCTCTTTCATCTTCAGGGCCCGTTGCTTGAGCAGGTTGAATTTTTCCTGTTTCAGGGTTTCGTAATCCGCATCTTCCATGGACTTGAGCAGCAGGGTCTGGCTCAGGTGGGAACAATTGGAAATATTGCCGCGGATGCAGCCGCCGGTCTTCTTTTCAAGGGCTTCCAGGGCAGCGTCCAAATCAGTGTCTGCTGCCATGCCGTAGGTGACAAATCCGGTTCTGAATCCCCAGACGTAATCCTCCTTGGTGGCCCCGTCCAATTTAATGGCCAGAAGACGCTTATCCTTACCGGCAATCTTGGCAAAAAGGGATTCCTTGGAGGTTTCTTCTTCAAAAAAGAGGCCGAAATAGGCATCGTCACAGGCTGCCACCACATTGGTCCCCTTGCGGGCAATGTCGATGAGAATTTCAGCCACGCGATCGGCCTCGGTCTTACTCAGGGTGTAGCCGGAGGGATTGTGGGGAAAATTGAGCACCGTCACCACCTTATCGTTGGCTTCGGCCTCACGCCGGATTACCCGTTCAAAATCATCCACATTGAACTGGGTCAAATCTTTGTCATAGGCGTCGTAGTGAACGATTTTACCATGGTTTCTAACACAGAAGGTCATGTTGTAATTGCCCCACATCATGGAAGGCAGCACAATGACGTCTCCCTCATCCACCCACATGTCCGAAAGGATGGACACTCCGTGGGTTATCCCGGAGGTGACCACGGGACTGCTGATGGGCAGTGTGTCCAGGGATGGATTTTTCCGATAAATGGCCTCTTTCCAAACCTTCCGCAGGGCGGGAATTCCAAAGGAAGGTGCATAGGGGAGGTATTCATCGGGGGTAATGTTTGGCAGATGCCGGGTCACGGAAGAAAGACTCAAAACTGAATCCCCCTCCTTGGCAATGCCGATGGTGGCATTGATTTTCTTGGCTTTGGCCTTGGCCTCGGCGCTCTGGCTTAAAATCCCCTTGGGAAAAAATAGTGCCTTTCCCATATCAGACAGCATGTCGTACACATGGGGATTTGATCCTTTAATGATGGTATTCAATTCTTGTGCTATGGCATTCATTTCAGTCTTCCATGTAAAGATCAAAAAGGGGTTGGGGTGGAAACTATTCCGCTACAAATCGTTCATTTGTTTTTCAGGCCCTGAAAAACAAAAAACTCTGCGGCTTTACAACTTAAATCTAAGGTAAACCACAGAGTTTTTAGAAAGCCGGTAAAAGTAAAACTTAACGTCTCTTGGATGCCTTGATCGGGTTAAGTTTCTGTTTTTTGGTCTCGGTGACGGTTTTAACGTGGGTTGCAATGTTGCAATTTCCGTTTGCCCATTTCAGAGAAGGATCGGGAGCTGCGGTGCAGTATACGCCGGTGCCCATTTCCTTGGTTCTGTTGCATCCCATGCATTCGTCAATGACAGGAAGGCATTTGCCTTCATTGAAGCTGCAGCCAGCGGCTGTCATAAATACGCAATCGTCGCCTTCCCTAACGGTAGTACAAATCATAATTTTAAATCCTGTTGTTGTTTTCCTTGAGTGTTAAAAAAAGATATTCAAGGCAAATTCATCCACCAAAAAATATTTAATGAATTCACCGTGTTCTCACTCCCATATCCCATTGGGGACTATAAACCTTAGTCAAATATCATATGATTTTCACAGTGTCAATCCTTACTCTGATTCCCCGGGCGGCTAATCCAAATTGAAATTGCCTTTTTTTATGGGCAAATCATTGGGAGTATTGTATAACCGTAGCATGTATTCAAAGGGCTCTACCCAAAACAACATAAAACAATTTTTTGAAATGATATAAATAATGATAGTAGAAACAGCCATCGACGTACTCAAGCAAGAAGCAGACAGCATTTTAAAGCTGGCTGACAGAATCGACCGGGATTTTGAAACCCTGGCAACCGATATATGCAACACCTCCGGACGGGTCATCATTTCCGGCATCGGCAAATCCGGCCTCATCGGGCGAAAAATCGCTGCCACCCTGAGCAGCACCGGCACCAACGCCATGTTTCTCCATCCCGTGGAAGCGGTCCACGGCGATTTGGGAATGGTCTCCAGTAATGATGTTTTCATTGCCATTTCCAACTCAGGGGAGACCAGTGAGTTGAACCAGCTTTTACCGGTGATCCGGGAAGTGGGATGCCGCCTGGCCGCCTTTACCGGCAATCGCAACTCCACCATGGCCGGCTATTGTGACCTGGTCATTGACACGGGCGTTGAAAAGGAAGCCTGCCCCTTCAACATGGCCCCCACATGCTCCACCACGGCACAATTGGCCATGGGGGACGCCCTGGCCGTGGTCCTCATCCACAAGAAAAACTTCCAGAAAAGCGATTTCATGAAATCCCATCCCGGCGGTGCCCTGGGCGCCCGGCTCAACTGCCGGGTTAAGGAAGTCATGTTTCCCCTGGAAAAAACGCCCTATGTATCGGCCAAGGACAGCTTGGACCAGGCCATCGGGGTCATGGACAACCATCGCCTGGGCGCAGTCATGGTCATCAATGAAGACCGGCAATTGGTGGGGATCATCACCGATGGCGACATTCGTCACTGGGTGGCCGACGGCGGTGGAAACACCCGGTCCACCGACGTGGAAGCCATGATGACCCGCACCCCCCACAATCTTAATTCAGAAGTTTACCTCTACGAGGCCCTGAACCTCATGGAAAAACACCAGATCACCGTTCTGCCCATCGTGGGCCAGGCCGGACTTCTGGAAGGCATTTTGCATTTACACGACATATTGGGAAAGGGGTCTTTTAAATTCAACGGAGGCAGTTAATGCAATTTCCGGATTTCACCACCACCATTGACACCCTGGGAGAGGCCAAAATCCTCTCCCCCCTTAAAAAGGCCAACGGATCCGGCACCGGAACCCGCTTCATTGAAGACCAGGCCAGGATCATTGCCAATGTAAACACCCAGGACCCCAGACGCTTCTGCGACGGCCAGCCCGACCTGCTCTCCTTTGAGCAGGCCGGTCCCCGGGAAAAGATTTATTTTGACCCCTCAAAGTTGAAATGCGCCATCGTCACCTGTGGGGGGCTTTGCCCCGGATTAAACGACATCATCCGGGCCGTGGTCCTGGAGCTCTACCACATTTATAAGGTCAAAAACATCTACGGCATTCGCCATGGCCTCCAGGGCTTTATCCCGGAATACGGACACGACATCACCGAATTGGATCCCAAATCCGTGGCCGGAATCCAGAACCTGGGCGGAACCATCCTGGGATCTTCCAGGGGGGGGCAGGACATCAACCAGGTGGTGGATTGTCTGGAACGGATGAACATCCAGATCCTTTTCATGGTAGGGGGGGACGGCACCCTCATGGCCTCCAAAAAGATTGCCGATGAGATCACGGCCAGGGAATTGAAAATCTCCGTCATTGGAATTCCCAAAACCATTGATAACGACATTTTTCTGGTTTCCCGCTCCTTTGGCTTTGACACAGCCGTGGATGTGGCCACCCTGGCCATCAAAGGGGCTCACAATGAAGCCCAGGCCTACCCCAACGGCATCGGATTGATCAAGCTCATGGGACGCCATTCGGGATTCCTGGCCGCCACCACGGCACTGGCCCAACAGGATGCCAATTTTGTTCTGATTCCGGAGGTGGATATTGAGCTGGAGGGAAAGCAAGGATTCCTCCAGGCCCTTGAAAAACGGATCCGGGATCGCCGCCATGCCGTGGTCATTGTGGCCGAAGGCGCAGGCCAGAATTTCTTCACCGACGAGGAAACCCAATACGATCTTTCCGGCAATGTCATCCTCCAGGACATCGGCATCTATCTTAAGGATAAAATCACCCAGCATTTCAAGGAAAAACAATTACCCGTTTCCATGAAATACATTGATCCCAGCTATATGATCCGAAGCTTGCCGGCCAATGCCAACGATTCGGTTTTTTGCGGTCTATTGGGCCGGGATGCCGTCCATGCGGGAATGGCTGGAAAAACCAATTTGCTCATTTCCCATTGGAACGGACAATATGTCCACATTCCCATGGATGCATCGGCCGGGAAACGAAAATACCTCGACCCCAATGGAAGGCTGTGGCAATCCGTGCTTGAAGCCACCGGCCAGGAGGCTTATTTTTCAGGGGATTAAGGTCTAATTCAGACCACTAGGGAAGGAAGAAAAATTTTGCCCGGATGTGAAGGACTCACATCCGGGCTTTTGTTTGGGCGAACAGCCTCGATAATCAGGGATAAATTTCAACAAATCGATTGCGCTTGATGGTGAGCAGGAACATCTGCTTCCGGGCCTGGCCCGATGCATCAAATATGGTGTTCCCGGTAACCCCCTCGAAAATCCGATGGCCGGCCAGCAGATCCCTGAGATCCTGCCGGGATCCCACCGTATCTGAAATGGCCGATTCAAAAAGAATGGCCGCCGTATCATAGGAAACCGCTTCCAAAAAGGCCGGACCCGCCCCAAAGAGTGTCTTGAACGCTTTGTCGAACCGGGCCGTGGCCGGCCGCTTACTCTGGCTAAAGTACCCATCAATGATGATGGTTTTTTTGTTATACCCCCGGGTCTCCTTGAGCAACTTATCCTTGTTCCAGAGATTGGTGCCCAAAAGATACATACCTGTGGCGTCGTTAAAGGCCAGCTGGGGAAGGATGAGATTTACCCGGGAAACATCGTCGGGGATGAACACGGCATCAAATTGGATTTCAATTTTTTCATCCTCTTCCGCCTCTGATTTATCTGCCTCCGGCCCGGCCACATCATTCTGAACCGCCCATTCATTGTGGGATAAAAGGACAGAGTTTCCAAGGAGTTCCCTTTGCAGCTCCAGGCTTTCCTCCCGCTGCTTCAAATAGTCGGGAACCGGATAGGCCTCCCCGGTCAATTTTCGAATGGCTTTTGTGAAATCGGTTTTCTTGCCGTCGTAGGACTCCACCCCCACCACCTGTCCGTCGAACAGATCCACGGCATCCCAGAACAATTCCTTGTACCGTTCCCCATACCGCTCATCCGGATAGAAGATGGCCACTTTTTTAACCCCCAGCTCCAGGAAGGCATAGGCAGCCAGGGTCTGGACCTGCATCTCCGGGGTGATGAAATTGGAAAAGAGAAAATCCCCCATCTGACAGAATTCCGATTTCTGGGTCAGGGCTATCATGGGAATTCCCAGCTCCTGGGACCGTTTACCGGCCTCTTCAACGGCCAGGAGGGGCCCAAGGATGGCCATGACGTTTTCCTGGTCCAACTCATCCACACTGGCCACGGCCCTCTGGGGATCGGACCCCGTGTCCTTGATTAAAACCCGAAAGGATCGATTGTATTTGATTGAAAGGTCCTGGAGGGCCAGCTGAACCCCTTTAAGGGCCCGCTGCCCGTAGACTCCGTACTTTCCGGTGAGGGGCAGAATGCATCCGATGGTTTCCTTTTTCACAAAGGTTTGGCGAATGATGGAAAGAAGCTCTGTGGCCTCGGATGCGTATCGATGGGCGGGATAGTTATCAACAAAGGAGGATAATACCTTTCCGGCTTCTCCATAGGCCTTTTCCCGGGACAGATTCACCCCCAGCCAATAGGTGAGAAGGGGTTTGGGAATCTGGTTTTCCCCATCTTCCAACAAAGGCATCAAAACGGCTGAAGGACTCTGAATCAACACCTTTTCAAGGGCCTTTAGTACAGGTCCCGGATCCACCTCCCCATCTGCCAAAAGCGTATTGTACAGGGAAAGGGCCTGGGCTTGTGAACCGTTTTCGGCCAATGCCTGCGCCTCGGTCATGAGAAGCTGCCGAACCCTATCCTTGGTCAGGGGAACGGCTGCACCCGGGGTCACACCATCGCCTTTGCTACCGAGGGGTTTTGGTTTTTCCTGCTGCGCACATCCACTGACCACAACCAGCACCAACAAGGCTGCGCCCAGCCATGCCATCCACTTTGTCTGCTTCAACATAGAACCCATTGTTCAATCACTTTCCATTGAGAAATTTTTCCACAAGTTCGGCGGCCCCATCCATATCGGTGGGCTCAATCCAGATCAACCCGGGTTCCTTCCGAAACCAGGTGAACTGCCGTTTGGCATATCTGCGGGTATCACGCTTCAAAAGTTCAACGGCTTCGTCAAGGCTGACTTCCCCTTTGAGATACATGCCCATGTGACGATACCCGATGCACTGCATGGATTTCAAATCCAGAGAATAGCCTTTTTCCTGCAATTGAACAACTTCATTCAAAAGCCCCTGCTCCATCATGATATCCACCCGGCGGTTGATGCGGTCATAGAGGCGCGCCCGATCCATGGTGAGGCCAAAGGTGAGGCTTTCGTATCGTTGTTCGGCAAAGCCGTGGTCTTCCTGTTTTTTGGAAATGGGCTTTCCTGTGGTGCGGAAAACTTCAATGGCCCGGATCACACGGAAGGCATCATTGGGGTGAATCCGCTCTGCGGAAACCGGATCACAGGACGCCAGTTCCTTGTGCAACGCCTCCCCTCCCCGCTCTTCCCATTCCCGGGTGATCTGTTCCAACATTTGGGCATCTGCCGGTTTGGACCGGAACAACCCATGGAGCAAGGCACGGATGTAAAATCCGGTTCCGCCGGCAACAATGGGAAGTTTATCCTTATTATATAAGTCTTGAATTATGGCGTCGGCATCGGCGGCATATTGCCCGGCATCGTAATCCAAATCCGGATCCAGGAAATCCACCAGGTGATGGACCGCTGCGGCAAGTTCCTCTGCATCGGGCTTGGCCGTTCCAATATCCAGATATTTATAGATTTGCATGGAGTCGGCGCCGATGATCTCGCCGTCGAATTTCTGTGCCAAGGAAATGGCAAAACTGGTTTTCCCGATCCCGGTGGGACCGCATATTGAGATAATTTTCTTCATGTGCGGGAGGTTAGGGTCTTTAGGGGTTAATATGGGTTGACAATATTTAATACTTGGCTTTATAACATAGTTTTTTGATTAATAAAAAGTAATAAAATTTGGACTCGGAAGCTGGATTAGTTGGGAAGCTAGCTTCCATTAAACCTTTTTGGAAATGCGGAAACTGGATTAGTTGGGAATGCGGTTTTCGTTTATGAACCTTGCTTAACCAAGTTCGTTTTACGATTAGCAACAGGAGAGGATAATAATGAAAACAACCAAAAATGGATCGGTGGTGGTCGTCGGTGGCGGAATTTCCGGCATGCTGTCTGCCCTTGATCTTGCGAACTCCGGATTCTACGTCTATTTGGTGGAAAAAGGGTCGTCCATTGGCGGGGTCATGGCCCAGCTGGACAAGACCTTCCCCACCAATGACTGCGCAATGTGAATTATCTCCCCTACACTGGTCGAGGTCGGCCGGCACTTAAACATTGACCTGTTAACACTTTCGGAAGTTAAAAATGTAACCGGCGAACTGGGTAATTTCCAGGTGGAGATCCTGAAAAAGCCCCGTTACGTCAGAGAAGACCGCTGTATCGCCTGTGGCGCCTGTGCTGAAAAATGCCCGGGCAAATGCGAGGACGGATACAATGCGGATCGGAAAAAGCGTTCTGCCATCTTTGTGGAATACCCCCAGGCAGTCCCCTTGAAATATGCCATCAATCCCGATGCATGTTTGAAACTCACCAAAGACAAATGTGGAACCTGTGAAAAGGTCTGCCCGGCAGATGCCATCGATTATACGCAGACCGAAGAACGCATGACCCTGGATGCAGGCTCCATTATTTTCTCCCCCGGGTTCAAACCCTTTGACCCCAGCAAGTTTGATAACTACCAGTATGCCAACTTCCCCAATGTTGTCACTTCCATGGAGTTTGAAAGACTGCTGTCCGCAACCGGTCCCACCATGGGCCATGTCACCACCTTCCCCAAACTGCCCGCCAAGCCCAAAAAGAAAAAGGACAAAGAGCTGGCTAAAAAACGGAAGGATCCCAAGAAGATCGCCTGGTTCCAGTGCGTGGGCTCCAGGGACATCAACAAGTGCGACAATGCCTACTGCTCCTCGGTCTGCTGCATGTATGCGGTTAAAGAGGCCATGATTGCCAAGGAGCATGACAGCGAGCTGGATTGTTCCATCTTCTTCATGGATATGCGGACCCCGGGCAAGGAGTTCGAGAAATACTACCAGAACGCCAAGGACAAGCACGGCATCAACTTCATCCGCTCCCGGGTCCACTCCGTGACCGAAGACCCGGAC
>JAKSBM010000240.1 GCA_022361135.1 Desulfobacterales bacterium
CCTGATTCTCCTTTTGGGAGTGATTTATTTGGCCCGGAAATTCTGGAAAAAAAGATCCTCCCGTCAAGAAATGGAGGTTACCCCGGCCATTCCTCCCTTTGATGCGGCCCAGGAACAGCTGGACCAATTGGCCCGGACTCCGGGCCTTTCCCGCCGGGCATTTTATTTTAAGTTGGGGGAGATTCTCAAAACCTACCTGGGGGAAAGCCTGGGTTTCCACGCCCGGGAGATGACCACCCCGGAGTTAAAACGGGCCCTGGCCCTTACCCCCCTGGGCCCGGAACTCACCGGTCGTATTTCCCGGTTCCAGGAGGGGGGCGACCCCATACGGTATGCACCGGATTCGGTGCCGGACGGCGGCCTTGGGGCTTCAACCGGGAAGGGAAACCTGTCTGACCCCACCCGGCCCCCTGAAAACCAGGTTACAGATCCCAATACAATGGCCGATGTGACGTCTGTTCGGGATATGATCCAGGACGTTGAATCGGCCCTTTCGCCCAGGGATGATGCCGCCATGGCCGACAGGAGTTCGGCCGATGCCGATTTCGGTCCTGGCCGTCTTCCCGGCCAAAGGGCTTCGGAGGCCCCCGGCCCTGGCCTGCCACACCATGGCACCAAAGCAGGAAATCGGAGGAACCCATGAGTTTTAGATTCGCAGATCCTGCCTTTTTGCTTTTGCTCTTGCCCTTGATTTTCCTGGGCCTGGGACGGATACGACGTCATTGGGCTCCGGGTGGGGCTGCCCTGGGGCTGCCGTCCCTGGAGGGGATGGAGACCCTTCCCACAAGCATGGTTGCCCGGTTGGCTCCCTTCCTCGAGCTTTTGAAAATCCTGGCCATTGCCCTGTTTATCCTGGCCCTGGCCCGGCCCCAGTCGGGGCAGCAGAAAACCGAGATCATGACCCGGGGGGTGAATATTGTCCTGGCCCTGGATCTGTCCGAGTCCATGCGGGCCCTGGATTTCCAGCGGGAGGGGCAGGTGGTGGATCGACTGGAGGCCGTAAAAGGCGTGGTGGGGGATTTCATCCTTAAGCGGGACGGGGACCGCATCGGCATGGTGGTCTTTGGCTCCAACGCCTTTACCCAGCTCCCCCTGACCCGGGACTATGACACCATTGCCTTTATTCTGGATCGCCTCCGCATCGGGGCCGCCGGCCCCAAAACCGCCATTGGAGACGCCCTGGGAATCGCCCTGAAGCGGCTGGAGGATATCCCTTCGGATTCCAATATTATCATTCTGCTCACCGACGGGGAGAGCAACGCAGGGGAGCTGGACTGGGAGTCCGCCGCCGCCATCGCCGCCAAACGGGGGGTGAAGGTTTATACCATCGGTGTGGGATCCAACGGACAGGCCCCCTTCCTGGTGGACGGCCTATTTGGAAAGCAATATGTCTACCGGCGGGTGAGCATGGATACCAAGTCCCTGGAAACCATTGCCCGGAAAACCGAGGGCCTCTTTTTCAAGGCCGAGGACACCCAGGGGCTGGCCGAGGTCTACGATCGCATCGATGCCCTGGAAAAAACCGAAGTGGCCCAGGAAAAATGGGTGGAATACCAGGAGCAATACCATGGGTTTGTCCTGGCCGGCCTGGCCCTGTTGATGGTTCACCTGGGATTGACCCAGACCCGATTCATGAGGTTGATCTGATGAAGTTCATTACCCCCCAATATTTTTTCTGGCTCTGGATCCTTATCCCGGTGGGGATTTTACTGGCCTGGTCCATCCGAAGGCGCCGCAGGATTCTGGAGAGCTTTGCCGCCCCGGATTTGTTTCCCATCCTTTTGCCCGGCCATGCCCCCCGCCGCCGTTGGATCAAGGCCATGCTTCTGCTCATGGCCCTGGCCCTGGCCCTGGTGGCCCTGGCCGGTCCCCAATGGGGATTCCGCTGGGAAAAGGTCCACCAGAAGGGTGTGGACATCATGATTGCCCTGGATTGCTCCCAGAGTATGATGGCCACGGATATTTCCCCCAATCGCCTGGAACGGGCAAAACGGGAGATCATTGATCTCATGAACCGGGTGACGGGTGACCGGGTGGGGCTGGTGGCCTTTTCCGGCCAGGCCATCCTCCAATGCCCGTTGACCTTGGACAAGGGGGCCTTCCAGGTTTTTCTCCGGGTGCTGAATCCATCCTATCTCCCCGTGGGGGGGACCAATATCAAGGCGGCCATTGAATCCGCCGCCGCAGGATTTGAAGCGGAGAGCGATACGGAAAAAGCCATCATTCTCATCACCGACGGGGAAAATACCGCCGGTGATCTCACCGAAACCCTGGAGGCCATGGCCCGTCAGGGGATTCGCATTTTCAGCATTGGGGTGGGAGACCCCGCCGGTGCCCCCATCCCCCATCCCCAGGGGGGATTTAAAAAGGACGGGGCAGGCAATATTGTCCTTTCCAAGGTGGACATGGCCGCCCTGGAAGGCATGGCCAAGAAGACCGGCGGGGTGGCCGTGCGATCCGTGGCCGGAGACCTGGATCTGGAGGAAATTTATATCCAGCGCATTAAAGGCACCCTGGAACAAAAGGAATGGGAGCAGGGGAAGCGAAGGGTCTGGGAGCAGCGTTTCCAATGGGCCCTGTTGCCCTGCGTTTTATTACTCCTTTGGGAGTTTTTCCTGCCCCTGCACCGGCGAAAAACGGAGAAAAAAATGAATGGGAGACAGACCCTTCGGTCCCCCGGTGGCAACCTGTCCGCCTTGATCCTGATTCCATGGCTGGGAATTGCCCTGGCAGCAGCGCCGGGGACGGCCCGGGCCAATTCGGTAAAGGATGGGGTGGATGCCTACGCCGCCGGTGCCTTTGAAAAGGCCAAGACCCATTTCATCCAAGCCCAATTGGATGACCCCGAAGATGCCCGCCTTTATTATAATATCGGGGCCGCTGCCTACAAGAGTGGGGATTTTGAACTGGCCCAGGGGC
>JAKSBM010000150.1 GCA_022361135.1 Desulfobacterales bacterium
GGGGTAGGATCCCCCCACCCGGTAAATTTCCCCGGATTGCAGGGCCCGCAGGATTTTTACCTGCATGTCCATGGGCATGTCCCCGATTTCATCCAGGAAAAGGGTACCGCCGTCGGCCAGTTCGAATTTCCCGGGCCGCCCCCCCTTCTGGGCTCCGGTGAAGGCCCCTTCCATGTATCCGAAGAGTTCACTTTCCAGCAATTCCCTGGGGATGGCCCCGCAATTGATGACCACAAAGGGTTTGTCCCGCCGGGGGCCGGCATTGTGGATGGCCTGGGCAAAGAGTTCCTTACCCGTGCCCGTGGCCCCGTAGAGCAGGACCGATGCCGTTCCCCGGGCCGCCACCCGGGCCAGTTTTTTAACATCCCTAATGGCGGTGCTTTTGCCAATGATGGAATTAAAGGTGAAATGGGCCTGGGAACCCACCATATTGTTCACCAGTTTGAGGATCCGTTTTTTGCCCATGATAAGAAGCAGGCCGCCGGCCCGGCTTCCGGTTTCCCCATGGGGTTGGCCGATGGGATCCAGGGAGGAGATCAGGATCTGGCTGGCCTGGTTCCAGGTGTAGGTGATCTCCTTTTCCCAGAAGGCCCGTCCCTCCTTGAGGTGATCCATGAGGTCGGTGTTGTTCCCCAGCATCTGGGTGATGTCGTCCAGGTCCTCCGCCCCCAGGGTCCCCAGCATGAGGCGGGCGGCCTGGTTGATTTGGATCACCCGGCCCTGCTGGTCCAGGGCAATGACCCCCCGGTTGTCCGATTCCACCAGGGCGGTCATATATTTGTTTTTCAGGGCCAGCTCCCTTGCCTTTTCATACTCGCCGATCTGGGAGCGGATGGTTTCCGCCGCCTGGACGACCATGCCCAGGGTGTGGGTGTGGACCTGGGAGACATGGCCGCTCAGGGCAATGACGCCCAAAAGTCGGTTCTGGGGGTCAAAGACCGGGGCCGCTGAATTGGTGATGTGGTGGGCGGATTTGGAATACATCTCCTTACCCGACACCTGGGTGGGGGTTTGGGTTTCCAGGACCAGGCCGATGGCGCAGGTGCCCAAATCCCGTTCCGTCCACCGATACCCGGGCACGCAATTCCGGTTTTCATATTGGGCAATGAGATCTTCATCCCCCTGGACATGGAGGATATAGCCGTCCCGGTCCGCCACGGCCATGCCGAATCCCGTTCCCTTGAGCAACATATAAAGGGTGTCCATCTGCTGGGTCACCAAGTCGAAAAAGGGCTGGGCATTTTGGATCCGTTGCTCCAATTGCCGGGGCGTCAGTCGGTGTTTGTCCGGGGCTTTGGCCAGATTGGGATCAATGCCGTAGGCCCTGGACCGTTCATGGGAGTCTTCAATGACCTGGGCATGGTCCTGGATTTTAAATTTGGCATGGGTGAAAAAACCCTGGGGGTAAATGGGAGATTTGGTTTGGCTCATGGGTTCCGACACTGTCTAATGGTTGGGATATTGGCCATAAGTTAATGGAGTGTATGGGGTTCGTCAAGGGTCCGGGATGCTTCCATTTCATGGACCAACCACTCCTGGAAGGCCTTCACCTCCGGAGCATGCTCATTGAAATCCGGGCGGGAAAAATAGTAAAATCCCGTTTTAAAGGGGATGTGGCCAAAGGGGGCCACCAATCGTCCCGAGGTTAATTCCTCCCGGATGAGGAATTGGTCCCCCAGGGCAACGCCCAATCCGGCCACGGCGGCCTGGAGTGCGGCGTCATCCACCTCAAATACCTGCCCCCGTTCCAATCGAAGTCCTTCCACATCCATCTGATTTGCCCAGGCCTGCCATTCCCTTAGATTGGGGTTGTTGTGCAAAAGCATGTGTCGGCTGAGATCACCGGGGTTGTCCAGGGGAATATCTTCCTGGAGGAGGCGGGGGGAGCAGACCGGTACCAGTCGTTCTTCCAGGATTTTGCAGCGTTTGACCCCGGCCCGTTCACCCCCCAGGTGGGTGATGCCGGCATCGAAATTTTCCCGGGAGAAGTCCACATTGGCGCTGGAGGTGGTCAGCCGGACCCGGATGTCCGGGTATTGGGTCTGGAATCGATGGAGCCGGGGGATGAGCCAGCGGATGGCAAAGGTGGGGTGAACCTTGAGGTTGAGGTCTTTTTGTTGGTGTTTTAGTGCATCCAGGGCATCGTTCATGATGCCGAAGGCGCGGGTCAGGGGGGGGAGGAGCAGGGCGCCCTGGTCCGTGAGTACCAATTTCCGGTGTTGGCGAATGAAAAGGCTGATGTTCAGGTCGGTTTCCAATTGTTTAATCTGACGGCTCACCGCCCCTTGGGTCACGTTAAGTTCCCGGGCTGCAAGGGTAAAGCTCAGCAGGCGTCCGGCAGCTTCAAAAGCCCGGAGCGCATTGAGTGAGGGCAGGGGGTTGGACTTTGAGTTTGGCATGTGTTTTTCTCATTCGAAATGTGTGTTAAAATCGTTTGACCACCCAGTATTAATGCTGTTTGATGACGTCATTCAATTGATTTTATGAAATTAGCTATAGAAAATATCATTTAGTCCAAAGAAAGGAAAGGGATTATGAAAGCAGCGGATTTGATGGCATTGGAAGACCAATACGGTGCCAAAAATTACAAGCCCCTGGACGTGGTTTTGGAAAAAGGGGAAGGCATTTGGGTCACCGATGTGGAAGGGAATCGTTACATGGACTGTTTGTCCGCATACTCTGCGGTGAACCAGGGCCATTGCCATCCCAGAATTTTCAAAGCCATGGTGACCCAGGCTGAAAAACTGACCCTGACCTCCCGTGCGTTTCGAAACGATCAGCTTCCCCTGCTCTATGAAGAATTGTGTAAGCTCACCGATTCCCACAAGGTTCTCCCCATGAATTCCGGGGCCGAGGCCGTGGAATCCGTGATCAAATGTGCCCGGAAATGGGGATATGAGCACAAGAATGTGCCCGAGTCCCAGGCCGAGGTCATTTGTTGCAACGAAAACTTCCACGGCCGGACCCTTTCCATTATCGGCTTTTCCACCGATGACAATGCCCGTGAAAATTTCGGTCCCTTTACCCCGGGTTTCAAGACCATTCCCTTTGGGGATGCCGATGCCCTTGAAGCGGCCATCGGGCCCAACACCGTGGCCTTCATGGTGGAACCCATCCAGGGGGAAGCCGGTGTGATCATTCCCCCGGAAGGCTACCTGAAGCGGGTCCGGGAAATCTGCACGGAAAAGAATGTCCTCATGATTCTGGATGAAATCCAGACGGGTTTAGGACGGACCGGTAAATTGCTGGCCGAGGAACACGAAGGGGTCCAGGCCGACCTCACCCTCATCGGCAAGGCCCTGTCCGGTGGGTTTTATCCCGTCTCCGCCGTCCTCTCCAATGAAGCCGTCCTCGGCGTCCTGAAACCGGGACAGCACGGCTCCACCTTTGGCGGCAACCCCCTGGCCTGCGCCGTGGCCCGGGAAGCCCTCAAGGTGTTGGTTGAAGAAAATATGGTGGAAAATGCAGCGGAGATGGGAGACTATTTCCTGGAAGAACTCCAGAAAATCGACAATTCCGATATCAAGGAAATCCGGGGCCGGGGTCTCATGATTGCCATTGAATTGAAGGAAGGCACCCCCGGTGGTGCCCGGGCCATCTGCGAAGCCCTGATGCACGAAGGAATCCTTTGCAAGGAAACCCATACCTATACCATCCGTTTTGCCCCGCCATTGGTCATCACCAAGGAAGACATTGACTGGGCCATGGAACGGATCCGTAAGGTCATGTCCCAATAATTGCCCCTTTCAGGGGTTCCGTCCCTCCCCCCCGGCAGGCTCGGACCGGTCGGAATCCCTGTTGCCCATCCCCCCGGGTCTGGTATCCCCCCCACCAGAGCCGGGGGGATTTTTTTATTCCGGCCCTGCGTCCCATGGAAAATTGCCATGTAGATAGCGTTTCAAAATAAGCTTTCCATTGAATGGGTTTAAGTGTCGCATGGATGCCCCAATGGGAGATGGACCTTTGTTCATTTGATTGAAGGTTTTTTTCCCAACCCGGCGATGACGGGGGGAGGAAGATTCCACTGCCGCCGTTGCGGTCGTCCTGACCGCAGCGCCTGCCAAGGGTCCCGTCCCATTCGTCCTGAAGCTGCCGGAGCCCTTAACGCCCGTTCCATCTCCCTCCCTCATCTGATCTCCCGGGTATGATTGGCAAATCCCATGGTCGACGGTGTTGGAAAGGTTATTCAAAAGAACGTTCTGATTGACCGGGGTCGCAACCCATTTTCTGTTAGATGACAAATTTTATGTGGTGTAACTACAGAGGGTTACGTTTGATCTTGATGAGCGGGTCCTAATCATGGCCCATGACCCAGGGACATATTTTGAGAATGCCATAAAATATGCTTTAGAAGGAATAGGTCATCCTACAGAAAATCCGGTCCATGTCTTCATAGCTGTTGATGATGGTGTCGGCATTGTCGGCGTCGTAGAAGGCCACCCCCAGTTCCATGCTGAAATGGTCGGTGAAATCATATTCTCCGGAAAGGCGGAGGATGTTCCCATTGCCCGGTGAGAGCCAGACCCAGAATAATTCCCAGTCCAGGGTTTCATGCCACATATTGTAATTGGCCTGGACATAGGTCTGGTATTGATACCGGGAAAGAATCAGGCTGGATTCATAGTCCAGGGTCCGCAGGCATTTTCCCTCCACCAGGAGGACCAGGTCGTCCAATCCCGAATATTCAACCCCGGCCAGGAATTCCACCTGGTCCCGTCTTTCAAAGCTTCTGACCCGGTCCAGGGACTGGCCCGCCAGGGTCAGGGCCGTGATCTGCTCCTGGAAATCCTTCCGTTGCACGGCCCGGTCCCATCGATAGACCCCCTCCAATTTGACCAGGGCATTGCCCAGGGCCCGGTTGGCCGAGATGCCGACCAGGCTCATCTTTTCATATCCCGGTTTCAGGGCCATGCCCCCCCCGGGGGTGAGGTTCTGAAAAACCAGGATCGGGGTGGCATCGTAGCTGCGCCCTCCCACCAGGGCGATGTCGGTGCCGTTGAAACTCTTTGTTGCCTTGAGTCCAAATCCCTGGGGCAGGGCCTGACTGTCCGGGGTTTCCCGGTCCTGGATTTCCACCCCGGGCAGGCGGAAGGGGGCAAAGGCATCAAAGTCCCCGGCCGGGCCGGAAAGCTTATCCCCGGGAAATTCATGGATGCCGACCCCCTCCAGGGTGAAATGGGCTGTTTCCGCGGTGAGGCGCAGGGCCGTGAGGGGCATGCGGGCATCTTCCAATTCCATGAGGCCGGGGCGGGTCATGTCCCTGGGGCTGATGAAATCCAGGAGCCGGGCATAGTTGGATTCCCCCCAGGATATGATCTGGCGGCCGGCCCTGAGGTGGATCCAATCTGCAAATGACGTATCCACATAGGCTTCCCGGAGTTCCCCTTCCCATTCTTCATCGTCCTGGTCCCCGGTGCCGGGTTTTCCCCGGTGGGTGAGTTGGTAGGCCGCCTCGTGGGCCCCGCGCACCGTGACCCGGGCCCGTGTCCGGTCGGAGATTTTATATTCCCCCTCCAGGTGGATGAGGGGTCGCAGGGAGGAGAGTTTGTCCTGGGATTTGTTAAAGCCGATTTCCGTGGTGAATTCCAGGTAGCCGCCCATGTGGAAGGGGGATGCTGCCTTGGGGGGGGCTGCCAGGGTCTGGGCCGCCGCTGCATCGGCTGCGGCAAAGGGATCGGCCATGTCCGAATCCAGCTCGGTTTCCTCCCAGGCATGGGCCGGGGCGGTTGGAGTTTTGCAGTGTCCGGCGGGCAGGGCCAGGGCAAAGAACAGAATCCAGATCAGGAGAATTGCGGGGTGAATGGGACATTGCCGTGGGGAAGTCATTAGAAGCCCTGCTCCATGCTCACCGGGGTGAAATATCCGTCCTTCACCTGGGTATTGTACATGACATTGGACAGCTTCATTACCGTGGAGTGGCTGACCTTCCCCTTTTCCGTGGTCACCATGGTGAGTTTGAGGGGGGTCCAGATTCCGTCTATTTCTTCAATGTCTTCGGCTTTGAAGTATTTGATCTTCTGGCCCTGGGTCACCCAGTATTTGGCCTTGACGATGACCAGATTGTCCTTTCGGACCCAGACCAGTATTTTGGCATATCCGGTTTCCTCGGCCACCCGTTCCTTGGCCTGGGGTTTGGGACGGCCTTTGATGACCCAGGTCTCCACCCCGTCCAATTGATAACTTTTTTTAACAAAGCTGTAGTCCCAGTCCTTGATATCCATGCCGTTGATGTCTGAATAGGAAAAATCCGAGCCCATGAAGGCCCCGCTTTTATCCTTGGCGGCGATGCGTTTCACCTTGGCCATGGCCGGGAGGAAAAGCCAGGAATCGTCTTCCTTTTTTTCCCAGTCAAATGACATGTAGGCGGTGTTCCGGACATCGGCCGGGGAGAGGAAAAAGATGATGCCTTTGGTATCTTCCCCATATTCCTTTCGGATGCTTTTCATTTCCCGGATCCGTTGTTTTTTATTCCGGTCCACCAGGATCATCCGGGTATCGGATATGGCGGTATTGCCTTTGTCCCGGGCGTCCACGGCTTCCATGACCGCCTGGGCATCCATGGCCGTGGCCGGGGGGGGCAAGATTAAAAGTCCGACCAGGAGGGCCGTGACGGGGGCGATGAATTTAAATGGGTTCATGGGTATCTCCTTTTTATCCTTTTTCGGGTGAAGGGATGAAATTTGATTTTCGGACACGGCCCTGGGTGACCCGGGCCAGGGCCGGGAGAAATACCAGGGCGGAAAGGGCCGAGACCACCATGGTCAGGGTGATGAGCCAGCCCATGACAATGAGGGGGCCCAGGGAGGCAAACCAGAGGGCCAGGAATCCGCAGCCCACGGTGACGGCATTGGAGACAATGGCCTTGCCGCTGTGACGGACCGTGTTTTCCAGGGCCGCGTCAAAGGGCTGTCCCTGCTCCAGGCCGGCCTTGAGGCGGGAGAGGTAGTGGATGCTGTAATCCACCCCAATGCCGATGACCACCGAGGCGATGATGGCCGATCCAATGTCCAGGGGGATGTTTAAAAATCCCATGACCCCGAAATTAATGGTGATGGTGAATCCCAGGGGGGCCATGGCAATGAGGGTGTAGCCCAGGTTGCGGAAGGTGATGCCCAGCATGACCAGGACCACTAGGATGGAGATGCTCAAACCGGTGATTTGCCCGGTGACGATTTCCCGGGTGGTGGCGGCCTCCACACTGGCCGTGCCCGTGATGGTGAGCTGGATTTCTCCGGGCAGATTCTGCCGGGCCCAGGCCTGGACCCGATCGGTGAAGAGCTTGGTTTCCAGGGAGGAGTTGGTGGTGAGGATGGCCGGCAGGTTGAGCTGGGTATAATCCATGTTGGACAGATCGGTGAGGCTGTCCCCCCCGGAGTTTTCATAGAGGAGGAGGAGCTGGGAAATCAGGTTCTGGTTTTGGGGGTCCCGGTCGGGGTCCACGGGGAGTCTGTCCTGGGACGGTTCCTGGTCATTGAGGACAAAGTGGATGCGCTGGACCAGATCGGGGAGGCCCATGATTTTGCCCACCTCGGGCTGGGCCGACACATGGTCCATGAATCTCCTCACCTGGGCCAGGAGGTCGGGATGTTTGAATGGGCTCTCACCGGGGGCCCGGAGGAGGAAGTTGATCCGGGAAGATCCGGCCCCTTCCGTGTTCAGGGCCTGGGTGGCCCGGCGGATTTCTGATTTTGGTGAAAAGAAGGCGGCAAAATTATTGTCCACCCGGACCCGGGTGGCTCCATAGGCGAAGAGAAGGAGGAGAAGGGTGCCCAGGGCCAGGGTGATTCCGGGTCGCACCACCGCCGTCCGGGTAAGCCCCTGGAGGGCCCGGGTATAGGGTGACGGGGGGGCGGCCCCGGTTGCGCCCTGGGCTTTTGTCTCTTTTTCTTCCTTGGGTCTGTTTTTTTCCGGTAGGACCATGAGCAGGGCCGGGATGAAGAGGAGGGAAAAGACCATGGCCACCAAGGCCCCCAGGCAGACATAGAGGCCGCAGTAGTGGAGTTGGACGATCTCCGTGATGGAGATGGCATAAAAGGCCGCCCCCGTGGTCAGGGAGGTCATGATCACCGGCAGGGTCAGGTGGTCCACGGTGAGGGCCACGGCGGTTTCCCGGTCTGCCCCGGAAAGGATGTGGTCCCGGTATTCCGAATACATGTGAATTCCGTCGGCCACCCCGATGGAGAGGACAAAGACGGGCAGGGATATGGTGATGATGTGCAGGGGGACCTTGAAAAAGGCCATGACCCCCAGGGTGGCGGCCAGGGAGAGGAGGACCACGGTCAGGGGCATGGTCACCCCTTTGGCTCCCCTGAAGGTAATGAATAGGCAAGCGGTCACGATGAGGGTGACAGCGGCAAACATGATTTTTGAATCGGTTTTCATGGCCTGGCCCAGGGTGGCGGTGAGGGCGGGGAAGCCGGCAATGTGAACTTTCTCCGGACCGGGGTGGGTGTCGTGGACCAGGCGGCGGACCCGGGTGTAAATTTCATATTCCTTGTCTGGATCCACGGTGTCCGGGTCCAGGTTCAACTCGATGTTAATTCCCGTGTTCCTTCCCTGGTTGGAGACCAGAACCGGAGTGAACAGCCGGTTGCCCATGACTTCGGCTCGGATGCGATCCAGTTCCCCTTGATTCCGGGGTGGGGTTTTGAATATGGGGCCCACATCCAGGGCCTGGTCCCGTGCCAGGATATTGTCCGTGGAGGCCAGGGAGCTGACCTTTCTCACCGGGTTGAGGTCGGTTTCCCATTGGGCCAGTGCCGCCTTTAGCCGGGGCAGGGGGGCGTCGGCAAATTCCAGGGCTTCCCGCACCTCGTCCACCCCCATCCAACTCTCCGGCCCAATGGGGGCATGGGCCAGTTTGGCCACGGCCAGGGCCACCTCTTCCGGGGCGTTTCCGGCCGCCTGGATCAGGTGTTGGCGGTGGGCCGGGGTGATGAGGTGGATGGCTTCAAAGGCCCGTGTCAGTCTTTGGATCCGATCCAGGGTGGCGGTGTTGAAAACCGTGGAATGGTCGGTTCCATCCACGGAAAGCATGACCATGATGCCGGAATTGCTCCCGGTGTATGTGGCCCTCATCCGGGAGCTGGCCACCCGGCTGGGGTGGTCCGGGGCCAGGAGTTCCGGGGATGGATCATTGCCCAGGCGGGGCAGATGGACGGCGGCCACAAGGGTGAGGCAGAGGAGGACCATTAGGGTTGCATGGGGATGTTGAGTGACCAGGGTTTGGATGACCCGCTTTACCATGGGCTGTCTCCGTGTTTTTTATCCGGCCGGGGGATGACCGAATTTTTGTGACCGATGGTCACGCTTAGGGGTAAAAGAATGCCGGCGGTGGCATCTGCCGGTGCAGGGGGCGATTACACCATGAACCCCCTGAATATCATGTTTTCCAGGATCTGGTAGAGTTCTTCCGTGGGGCGGATTTCTTCCTCCATGGCCATTTCCAGCATGCCCAGGTAGAGTCCGGCCGTGGCCGCCACCATATTATTTACATCGGCTTTTCGGAAAATTTCTTCATCAATGGCCCGTTGAAAAAGTTGTTTGCCAAATTCTTTTTTGGCCTGGTGGACCTGGTCGTACTCCTCCCGGATGTGCCGGGGTAAGTCCTCTACAATGATGAATTGGCGGCACTTTCTCCCCACTTCATAGGTCTGCATATCCCGGGTGTGGTTTTCCCAGGTGATGCGGATCATTTTACGGATGCGGGTGAGGATGGGGGTATGGGGGTCCATATGGTGGAAGTCCGCCACAAGGGCGCGGCTCTGTTGGATGATCAGGGTGGCGTAGATGTCGTTTTTTTTGGTGAAGTGCTTGTAGATGGTGCCCTTGCCCACCCCGGCCTTTTCGGCAATCATGTCCATGGTGGTGGATTCAATGCCGAATTCGGCAAACAGGGAAAAGGCGGCTCCGAGGATGGTGGATTCCCGGCGCTTGAATGCGCGTTCTTTGGCAGTAGCAGTATTCATGGGTATCATCAACAGCAACGTGATCTGGTATCATTAACAGCAGCGTGACCAATGGTCACAGTATTAGCTCCGGTGGATGCGCCTGTCAATAGTAAGGAATTAAAATCAGGGGACGGAGGAACAATGGATAAAAAAAACGCCCCGGAAAAATTCCGGGGCGTTGGATGGGAATGTGTTGAATTACCGACGTTCGGGCCAGATTTCCGTGGACATTTCAGACAGCTTGTATTTCTGAATTTTCCCCGAGGCGGTCATGGGGTATTCCGTGACAAAGGTGACGTATTTGGGGATTTTGTACCGGGAGATTTTGCCCCGGCAAAAATCGGTGACATCGCTGGGTTCCAGATCGGCCCCTTCCTTGAGGATGATGAAGGCCCCCACCTCTTCCCCGTATTTGGGGCTGGGTACGGCCGCCACCTGGACGTCCAGGACCTCGGGCATGCGGTAGAGGAATTCTTCGATTTCCTTGGGGTAGATGTTTTCTCCGCCCCGGATGATCATGTCCTTGTAACGCCCCGTGATACTCAGGTTGCCGTCGGCATCCATGATACCCAGGTCGCCGGAATGGAGCCAGCCCTCGGTGTCGATGGTATCGGCGGTGGCCTGGGGATTGTTGTAATATCCCTTCATGATGTTATAGCCCCGGCAGCAGACTTCGCCCTGGACACCGGGATCCAGGGTCTCCCCGGTTTCGGGGTCCACCACCTTCACCTCGATGTGGGGCAGGGCCCGGCCCACGGTTTCCACCCGGAGGCGGATGTCATCGCCGATGCGGGTATAGGTCATGACCGGGCTGGCCTCGGTGAGGCCGTAGCAGATGGTCACATCCTTCATGTTCATTTTTTCAATGACGGCCTCCATGGCATGGACCGGACAGTTGGAGCCGGCCATGATTCCGGTGCGCAGGGAGGAATAGTCAAATTTATTGAACAGGGGGTGGTCTAAAATGGCGATGAACATGGTGGGCACCCCGTAGAGGGCGGTGCATTTTTCCTGTTCCACCGAGGCCATGATGAGCAGGGGATCAAATCCCTCCAGAACCACCATGCAGGAGCCATGGCTCACGGCGGCCAGAACCCCCAGAACACAGCCGAAGCAATGGAAGAGGGGGACGGGCAGGCAGACCCGGTCATCTTCCGTGAGGTGCTGGTTTTCCCCGATGAAAAATCCATTGTTGCCAATGTTGTAATGGGTGAGCATTACCCCCTTGGGAAAGCCGGTGGTGCCCGAGGTGTATTGCATGTTCACCACGTCGTGGCAGGAGAGGCTGTCCTGGCGCTCCTGGTATTCCCCGTCGGAAACCATGACGGCCAGGGCCCGGATTTCCGGGATGGAGTACATGCCCCGGTGTTTTTCCTGTCCCAGGAAACCCACCCGTTTCAGGTGGGGAAATTGGGGGGATTTCAGGCTGCCCCGTTGGCAGGTGCGCAGCTCGGGGATGAGTTCATAGACCGTGTTCACATAATCGGTGTCCTGGAACCCGTCGATGATGAAAAGGTTTTCCGTTTCCGACTGCTGGAGCAGGTATTCCAGTTCCGCGGTTTTATAATTGGTGTTCACCGTGAGCAGGGTGGCCCCGATCTTTGCCGTGGCAAATTGGAGGGTGACCCAATAGGGAATGTTGGTGGCCCAGATGGCAACCTTTTCCCCCCGCTCCACCCCCAGGGCCATGAGCCCCTTGGCGGTTTCATCCACCACATGGGCAAATTCCTTGTAGGTGAGGCGGAAATCCCGGTCCACATAAACAATGGCGTCATTGTCCGGGTATTTTTCAACGGTTTCATCCAGGAGGGCTCCCGGGGTCCGTTCTCTTAAACCGTGTTCCATATTCATGGGTGTTTCCTTTTTTATTTTACTCGGGCACGTAGATGACGGCGTGGATTTCAGCCTTTTCATCACCGGCGCAGCTGACGTAGTGGGGCACGATGGAATTGTAGTAAATGGAATCCCCGGCGTGGACGATGTGGGTCTCCTTGCCGTAGATCACTTCAATGCTGCCGGAGACCACGATGATGAATTCCTCACCTTCGTGGGAGGAGAGCTTTTTCTCCTTGGCCGACTCCGGTAGAATTTCAACGAAAAAGGGTTCCATGTGGCGGTCGGTTTTCCCCTTGCCCAGGGCATAGAAGTTCAGGGCGGCGGGTTTGTCCTTGCTGGCCAGAACAGAGAATTCGGCCTGGCGTTCCTGTTCCCTGACAATGTAGGGGTCGGTGCTGTCCTGGTCGTCCAGGAAGGTGCCCAGGCGAACCCCCAGGGCCCGTGCAATTTTCATCAATGGTCCCAGGGGAGGAAAAACCTCCTCGGTGAGCATGGTTTCCAGGAACCCGACCTTTAGCCCTGTCTCCCCAGCCAGACCTTCCAGGTCCATGTTCCGTTTTTCCATGTAGTATTTAATTCGTTGGCTGATTTTACCGGTTTGCATAGCATCTCCCAAACTTGAGTAAAAAAAGTTTTTTCTATAATATATTGGTATGGGTTTGTCAAAAGGGGAATGAATTGATATAAAGCCCCGATTGTACCGGGGGTATAATTCCCTGGAACTTCTGATAAAAATTTAATGGAATAAGTAAAAGATACCGGGATGGTTTTTGTCCGGATTCCCCATTGGTATGGTTCCGTAAGATATTTTGGAATCCATTCTTTTGGGGGCTGGATCGGGTTTTAAACCCATTCTGGAAATATCTGATAAAGCCCGCTTTGAGGTGTTCAAGCGGGTTTTGTCGTCATGGATCCCCCCTATGAAAGATGGTTTGTTCAATCAAAGTGGTTTTCTCAAATTATTGATTACCCTGGCCCTGCCCATTTCCCTTCAAAATTTATTTACCTCCACCATGACCCTGGTGGACCTGCTCATGGTGGGCCAGATCAATGAGACGGCCATTGCTTCGGTGGGCATCGGCAACCAATTTGTTTTTATCTTCATCGTGGTCCAGTACGGCATCCACTCCGGGGTGGGGATTTTTACGGCCCAGTATTGGGGAAAACAGGATCTGTCCCGGATCAAGCAGCTTTCCGGCCTGGGACTCATGGCCGGGCAGGTGGTGGCCCTGGTGGCCACGGTGCTGGCCGTGGGCTTTTCCGAAGAAGTCATGGGGCTGTTTTCCAAGGATCCCGGGGTGGTGGCCCTGGGCAGTGATTATCTATCCACCGTGGGGCTGGCCTTCCCCGTCACCGCCGTGGTTTTTTCCTTCATGAGTAATCTGCGGGCCATGGGGTTTGTCCGGGTGCCCCTCTATGCCGCCATGGTGGGGGTGTGCCTCAATGTCTGCTTGAATTATATCCTCATTTTCGGAAAGCTGGGCCTGCCGGCCATGGGGGTCCAGGGTGCCGCCCTGGGCACCTGCATTTCCAAATGTGTGGAAGGGCTGATCATCGTGGCCCTGGTCTATTTAAAACCCTATCCGTTGGCCGCCACCTTCCGGGAAATGACGGATTTAAACCTGGCATTCTGCCGCCGGGTTTTCCAGACCTGCTGGCCGGTTTTCCTCAACGAATTCTTCTGGGTCATGGGGATCAGTGTCTATAATTTGGTTTACGCCCGCATCGGCACCTCCTCCATTGCCGCGGTCAATATCATGGCCTCCATTGAAGAGGTGATGTTCATTCCCTTCTTCGGGATCTTCCACGGGGGATCCATCATGATCGGTAATGCCATTGGGGCCTCCCGCCCCGGCCGGGCCTACGACATCGGAAAAAGCCTGCTCATCAGTCAATGTCTCATGGCATTGGTTGCCGGCCAGGGGGTGATCCTCATGCGGGATTTCATCCTCTCCTTTTACAACCTTTCTCCGGCGGCCTACACCAATGCCCACCACCTCCTTCTGGTGTCGGGCCTGATCTTCTGGGCCAAGACCACCAATTTCACCAATGTGGTTTCCGTGCTCCGGGGGGGCGGGGATACCCGGTTCGGCTTTTTCCTGGACCTCACCGGGGTGTGGTGCATCGGGGTTCCCTTGGCCTTCATCGGGGCCTTTTTCTTCCATCTTCCCGTTTATTGGGTCATGCCCCTCATTGCCCTGGAGGAGGTGTATAAACTGGCCCTGGGCATCCCCCGGTTCCGCAGCCGGAAATGGATCAGCAACCTGGTGGCCGACCCCCGGGAATCCTGAATAAAATCAAGGTGAATCCCCCCTTATGTTGATGAATCAAGGTCCTGGCGTTCCATATCCAGGAGCCGTGATTTTGCGTTGGCGTTTCAGGGTAAACTTGATAGGATGGGAGTGCATTTAAGCTGAACAAGGAGATGCCATGAAAACCATAAAAGTGACCATTACAGCGGAATTCAGTGTCCCGGACAATTGGGAAGTGGTGGATCATGTTTCCGATCCCGATTTTCCCGATGAAGCGGTTCGGGTTTTAAAAATTGATGAAGAATACTATGATTTTTTCCCGGAATGCCTGAAAAAAGTGGATGATCAGGACCGGGTGATCTGGTCGGCAGGCGAAGGCCGGGCCGAAGATCTCATTGATTGTCTGGACGGATTTCAGGTCCGGATTCAGGAAAATGATTAACCCTGTTTTTTATGTATTGACAGCCCCTTAAAAGGGGTTTAGTATCCCTCCGATTTTCGACCCGGATCAAAACTGGCAATGCGGCCTTAAACCCACCTGCCCAGGCCGTTTCCGGGTCTCGTTTTTTTAAATAAATCTGAACAATTTCCCTTTGGAAAATTTGGTCTCCCGTATTTAAAGGAAATGCTATCATGATTGCCAGCATACGACCTTTTATCGCCCTTTACAGTGCGGTTTTGTTTTTGATGACCGGCCTGGGTCTGTTGAACACCTACCTGGGTCTCCGCCTCTCCATGGAGGGGGTTTCCAACCAAGTTACCGGGCTCACCCTCACCGCCTATTTCATGGGGTTGACGGCCGGCGCCTTTTTTTGTCGGCCCATGATCCGGCGGGTGGGGCATATCCGTGCCTATACCGCCTTTGCCGCCGTGGTCACCGGCATTACCATGTGCCATGGTCTCTATATTTCCCCGTTGTTTTGGGCCGTTCTCCGCTTTCTCACCGGGGTGGCCAACATTGGGCTTTATACGGCCATTGAAAGCTGGTTGAATGAATGTGCCGACGAAGGTGGCCGGGGCCGGGTTTTTTCCATCTACATGGTGGTCACCTACCTGGGGGGCACCGTGGGCCAGAAGCTGCTGGACGTCGGTGACGTCAACACCCAGACCCTTTTCCTGGTGGCCGGTGCCTTCATCGTCTTCAGCATTATTCCGGTGTCCACCACCCGGGGGATCCATCCCCAATTGCCTAAGAAAGAGTCCCTCTCCCTGTCCACCATCTGCCGCAAGGCCCCCATGGGACTCATGGGATGCTTTGCCGCCGGATTCATGCAGAGTGGCTTTTATACCATGGGGCCGGTCTTTGCACATCAGATCGATCTGGACGTATCCCAGCTCTCCTGGTTCATGTCCATGGTCCTTTTGGGGGGCTTGCTCCTCCAATGGCCCGTGGGGATGATTTCCGACCGCACGGATCGCTCCCTGGTTCTGCCCGGTCTGGGGGTGCTCATTGCCTTGGTGGCCGCAGGCATTGTTTATTTCAAGGGGCTTTCCTTCTATGTTCTCATGGGGGGTAGTGCCCTCTTCGGGGGATTTTTGTTTACCCTCTATCCCGTGGCCGTGGCCCGTGGCCATGACCTCTTCGACGCCGAAGACGTGGTCAAGGTGAGTTCGGTCCTGCTGTTGGCCTATGGGCTGGGGTCCATCCTGGGACCCATGACGGTCTCCTCGGTGATGACCTATACGGGAAGTCCCTATGGTTTCTTTTATTTCTTTGTGGTCACGGCCTTCATCTATGGTGTGGGCTCCCTGTTCCTGCGCCGGGCGGAATGTGTTCAGATTGTTCACCCGGATGAGCAGGTGGATTTCGTGATCATGAACGAATCATCCGCCGTGGCCATGCACATGGATCCCCGGCAGGATGCCGAGGATGGGGAAGAAAACCAAGGATGTGATGATCCGTCTCCATCCATCTGATTTAAGGGCCCGGGCTTGCACAAAGATGCCATGGGTGGTATCGCAGATACCAATGGAAAATCTCCAGGTGATTCAGTAGAGGAGGAAAAATCATGGCAGAGATGCGTTCATCTGAAAATCGGGAATTGGCCTTGGCCGAGGACTTTGTCCGCCATACCGGGGCCCATGTCTTCCTCACGGGGAAGGCGGGTACGGGCAAGACCACCTTTTTGCGGAATTTGGAGAAGACCGCGGCCAAGCGGATGATCATCACCGCCCCCACCGGTGTGGCCGCCATCAATGCCGGTGGGGTGACCCTCCATTCCTTTTTTCAATTGCCCTTTGGCCCCTTTGTGCCCGGGGGGGAAAATTACCAGCGCATGGCCCGGCGCATGTTCCGCTTTTCCAAGGAAAAGAAAAAAATCATCAAAAGTCTGGATCTGTTGGTCATCGATGAGATTTCCATGGTCCGGGCCGACCTTTTGGATGCCGTGGACGAGGTCCTGCGTCGCCATCGCCGGAACGACCAGCCCTTTGGCGGGGTCCAACTCCTCATGATCGGCGACCTCCACCAGCTTTCCCCCGTGGCCAAGCCCCAGGAGTGGGAACTCTTGGCTCCCCATTACGATTCGGTTTATTTTTTTTCCAGCCTGGCCCTGGCCAAAACCCAGTGGGTTCCCATTGAGCTGAAACAGATCTACCGCCAGTCCGATCCGGCCTTCATCGAGGTCCTCAACCAGGTGCGGGAGAGTCGCCTGGACGAAAATGCCCTGGCCCTTCTAAACGGTCGGTGCAAGCCCGATTTCAAGCCCCGGGAAGGGGAGGGGTATATTACCCTGACCACCCACAACAGGAGTGCCGATCGGGTCAATGGGGAACGCTTGGATGGTTTGGATGCCCCGCCGGCCTATTTTGATGCCGGCATCACCGGGGATTTCCCCGACCAGGTCCAGCCCGCCCCCGCCCGCCTTTGCTTGAAAAAGGGGGCCCAGGTCATGTTCTTAAGGAATGATCCCTCCCCGGAAAAGCGGTATTACAATGGGAAAATCGGGGTGGTCAGCCATGTCTCCGATTCCGACACATCCCCCAATGGGGAGGTCTGGGTGGATTGCCCGGACCAGGATACCCCCATCAAGGTCCAGGCCATGGAATGGGAGAATATCCAATACAAGGTGGACCCGGAAACCCGGGAGATCCGCCAGGACGTCCTGGGAAAGTTTAAACAATTTCCCCTGAAACCGGCCTGGGCCGTGACCATCCACAAAAGCCAAGGCCTGACCTTTGACCGGGCCGTCATTGATGCCGAAGCCGCCTTTGCCCACGGCCAGGTCTATGTGGCACTGAGGCGGTGCAAAACCCTGGAGGGCATGGTTCTGCTCAGCCCCATCCCGGCCCAGGGCATGGGAACGGATCCCGCGGTCATGGATTTTGACCGGGCAGCCCAGGCCCAGGATGTGGGGTCGGAACGCCTCCTCCGGGCCCGCCATGAATTCCAACAGGGACTGATCCAGGAATGCTTTGACTTTGGTCTCCTCGGGGGCCGTCTTTCCTATCTGTTTCGGATTGTGGATCAGAACCGGGCGAATATCCAGGTTTCGGGCCTGGGGGGGGAGATGGGTGAATTGGAAAACC
>JAKSBM010000019.1 GCA_022361135.1 Desulfobacterales bacterium
GAATGAATAGATAATGCCGGAGGCCAGCAAAAAATAAATCAGCCAGTCACTCCAGATGACGCCTACCAATGAATTGACGATCTGTTCGAGCATGTTTCACCTGTATCTGCAGTTCAATTCCGTTGTCACCAACGACCGCACCCGCACAGATGGATGCGGCGTATCCATGGTCGTCTATTCCCCCTGCAGCACATGCCCCCTCCAACTGCCATTGCTTAGGAAACCGCCCCGGTTTCTGTCAAACGATTTAAAATCATTCCAGCCATGAGCAGGGGTCATGGCTGTACGAAAAGACCATTTGGATATTGAGTCTGCCCCGGCCATCTGGTATATCCCACACCAGACAACATTCTGTTCGAATCGGTGCAAAAACACCTGAACTCCCGGACAGTTAAGATATAAAATCGTTAGAGAAAGGGATTTACCATCGCTTTAATCAATAAACAGATCCTCACCGCCGTGGTGGCCGCGGAAAACGGAGAGATCTTTGAACTGGAAGGTTACGGAGCCGCCGGCATGTCCGGTGAAGAACCCGTGATCCTCACCCAGACCGATACCGTTGACATGCCCTTTGGCAGCGAACTGATGATGCTGCCCGACCGGGCCCCCCTGGTTTACAACGTCTTTAAAGACGAATTTGAAGTCCTCACCCACAACCCCTACGCCCCGGAGGAACGCATCTTCCCCGTGGCCGTCTTCAACTCCCCGGGCTATGTGAACCGCCGGACCTGTGCCTACGACGACACGGGACTGGACCGGATTCTGCCGCTCTTCTCCTACGGGGCCGTGGGCTTCGGCAAAAAGGATTTCCGTTCCGCCGCCATCCAGGTGGACGACGAACCCCGCCAGGACCTGCGCCTCATGCCCCGGGAGGGGATTGTCAAAGGCGTCAAAAAAATGCAGGCCTCCTATCCGGAAAACCGGCTCATGCGCCACCTGGAAACCTGTGCCCTGGAATACGGCTGCCCGGCCGGGAAAAATTTTTTCCTGAAACGGTACGAAGCCCCCCTGCCCACCTCCACAGTCTGCAATGCCCGGTGCATGGGCTGCATTTCCCTGCAAACGGAAAACAACCTCTGCGCCTGCCAGGAACGCATTGCCTTCACCCCGTCGGCCGAGGAAATCGCCCAGCTTTCCCTGGAGCACATCCGCCACGTGAAAAGGGCCGTGGTCAGTTTCGGCCAGGGCTGCGAAGGGGAACCCCTCACCGCCTTCAAGGCCATTGAACCGGCCGTGCGCATGATCCGGGAGGCCACGGACCAGGGCACCATCAACCTGAACACCAACGCCAGCCTCCCCGGGGAGGTGGTCGCCCTGTGCAAGGCCGGCCTGGACAGCATGCGGGTTTCCATGAATTCGGTGCGGGAAAATGCCTACACCACCTATTTCCGGCCCCGCTCCTATGCCTTTGCCGATGTATTGGCATCCATTGATGCGGCCCGGAGCGCGGGCAAATTCGTGGCTGTGAATTATCTGAATTGCCCCGGTGTCACCGACACCGAAGCCGAGATGGAAGCCCTGATCCAATTCATCGAAGCCCACGACATCAACATGATCCAATGGAGAAACCTCAACTATGATCCCCGGTATTATTGCCGGATCATGGAGGATGCGGCCCCCGGAGGCCGGGCCCTGGGCATGGCCCATTTGATTGACACCCTGACCCAACGATTTCCCCGGCTCATCCACGGCTACTTCAACCCACCCAAGGAGACCCATGGAAGACAAGGCACAAAGAATCCAGATCATTGACGCCACCATCCGGGAAGGCATGCAGTACCGGGGGCTGGTTTTTACCCTGGAACAGCGACTGGCACTCATGGAATACCAAAACCAACTCCAGGTGGATGTCTGCCAGGCCGGATATCCCTCGGCCCATCCCCTGGAGGCCGAAATGGTCACCCGGCTGGCCGAGCATGCCCGCAGCCAAGGCTACGGTCTGCGCACCGCCGCCCTGGGCCGGGCCGCCATGGCCGATGCCCAAATCCTGGTGGAGACCGGGGTGGACGACATCCACTTCCACCTCCATCTGCCCCCGGACACCCCAGCCGGGGAGCTGGGCCAGATCCTGGCCCAATTTGAAAAGGTCATGGCATTTGTCCGCAGGGAAAGGCCCAAGGCCCAGGTGGTGGTGGCAGTGCTGGACATGGGCAAAACCCGGCCGGAATTGCTGAACCCGGCGGTGAAACATCTCTGCTGCGATCTGGGTTGCGATCTGGTCTCCCTGCCCGACACCTCAGGCATCATGGCCCCCCACCAGGTGGCCCGGGTCATGGGTGAGGCCCTAAAGCAGGTGGGTGACAAGGGGCTTTCCATCCACTGCCACAACGACATGGGCATGGCCTCGGCCAACAGCCTCACCGGGGTCCGGGCCGGTGCAAGGGCATTGGAAGCTTCTGCCCTGGGCATTGGCGAGCGCAACGGCATTGCCGATCTTTTCACCACGGTCCGCCTCCTGGATCTGCCCCCGGACCGGATGCCCCGGTTACAGATCCAGAATCAAGACACCTTCCAGGCCTACTACCAGACATTGAGTGATATGGCCCAGGCCCAGACCGGTCAGCCCCTGATTCGTTACGATACCCCGGTATTCGGCAAGGCCGTCACCGTCCATGTGGCCGGAACCCACGCCGGCATGGGATTCGGCATCTCCGGGGAGGAAACCTTTTACCTGAATCTGCTCTGTGGACGTCGCATGGTGGCGACGGTGCTGGAACAATGGGGAATCCCCTATGATCCAAACCGGTTGAAGGAAATCACCACCGCCGTCAAGGCCACCAGCCTTCGCCGGGGGAGCCGGCTGAACCGGGAAGATCTCCAGGCCCTGGCACCCTATTTTTACTAAACTGGGTTTGGTTAAACTAAACATTTAAAAACGCAGAAAGCCAAGTGAGAACACGCTTTTAGGCAGAATCCTCTTCTTTCTCACAAAAGAATTGCAAAACAATTCCTGATCTGATTTAATTCTGAGTTCGATTATTTGTAACAATCTAGTATTGAGGACAGCGCGTTGAAGTTAGACTTAAACGGAATTGTGATCATTGCGGGCAATTACGGCAGCGGCAAAACAGAATCTGCCATCAATCTGGCCGCAACCCGCCAAAAAAGCGGTGTTCAGACTGCCATCGCCGACCTGGACCTGGTCAACCCCTACTTCAGGACCCGAGAGGCCCGGGCCCCCCTGGAGGAGCTGGGGGTCAACGTCATCCTGCCGGGGGAACAATATCTCCACGCCGATCTGCCCATCCTGGCACCGGCCGTGGCCGGTATCATCCAAGCCCCGTCGGAACTGACCATCCTGGACGCCGGGGGAGACGATGTGGGCGTCACGGTGCTGGCCGCACTGGAGGACGTACTCAAGGAAAAAGAGGTCCACATGCTCCAGGTCATCAATGCCTACCGCCCCAACACCGACACCGTGGCAGGCTGCCTCAAGATCAAATCCGAAATCGAGGCCTCGTCCAAAGTCAAGGTCACCGGACTGGTTTCCAATGCCAATCTCATCGATGAAACCGAGCCGGATCACATTTACCACGGGTACGAGTTGGTCACGGAGGTGGCCGGGGCCACTGGATTACCTGTGGAATTTATAACTGCTTCAACCCAGGTGCTGCCAAGGCTGGACTTGGACCGTTTCCATTGTCCGGTCCTCACCATTGACAGGAAACTGTTACCGCCCTGGAAACGCATCTAGCTTAAAAGGAGTAATTTTTAAATGGCGTATCAACACATTATCGATTCTGAGCGGTGCAAGGGCTGCGGACTCTGTGTGAATTTCTGTCCCAAAAACGTCCTGGAAATCACGAATCAGGTCAATGCCAAGGGGCATTTCCCCGTCTACCAGGCCCGGCCCGAAGACTGCATCAAATGCAGTATCTGCTGTATCATGTGCCCGGATGTGGCCATCAGCATCGTTGAAACCGAAACCCAGGAAAGCTAACCCCATCTCTATTCTTAAGGAAGTATATAATGGCTAAAGTGCTAATGAAAGGAAACGAGGCAATCGGAGAAGCTGCCATCCGGGCAGGCTGCAAAAACTATTTTGCATACCCCATCACCCCCCAGTCGGAAGTGGCCGAATATCTGGTCAAACGCATGCCCGAAGAAGGGGGCACCTTTCTCCAGGGTGAAAGTGAAGTGGCCGTGGGGTACATGATCTTCGGCGCCGCTGGCTGCGGAGAGCGGGTCATGACCACCTCCTCCTCCCCCGGGGTCAGCCTCATGAGTGAAGCCCTCTCCTACATTGCCGGCGCCCAGTGCCCGGCGGTATTTGTCAATATTGTCCGCGGCGGCCCGGGTCTGGGCGGCATCCTGCCGGCCCAGGGCGATTACTTCCAGGCCACCAAGGGCGGCGGCCACGGGGATTACCATCTCCTGGTCCTGGCCCCGGAAAGTGTTCAGGAAGCCGTGGAAATGACCATGGAAGCCTTTACCCTGGCTGAAAAATACAGAAACCCGGTCATGATCATGGGTGACGGCCTCATCGGCCAGATGATGGAACCGGTGGAATTCCCCGACGATCTGGTCACCGAACCCACCAACAAAGACGACTGGGCCACCAGCGGCATGGCCACCCGGGGTTCCAAGAAACGGAACCTGGTGAAATCCCTCTTCCTGGATCCCACCGCCCTGAACAACAACAACCTGGAACTCAAGGCCAAGTACGAACGGATGAAAAAAGAAGACGTCCGCTTCGAACTCTACAACGCCGACACCGATTACCAGATCCTCATCACCAGCTACGGCACCATGAGCCGGGTCTGCCGCACCGCCATCGACATGCTCAAGGAAGAAGGCATTGAAGTGGGCCTGCTCAGACCCAAGACCCTTTTCCCCTTCCCGGAACAGGCCACCTACGATGCCGCCGTCAAGGAAAGCTGCAAGGCCGTCATCTCCATTGAGATGAGCATGGGCCAGATGGTTGAAGACGTGGAACGCTGCGTCAAGGGCCAGAAGCCGGTGGAATTTTACGGCGAATGCGGCGGTGACATCCCGTCTCCGGAAAAAATCATCGAAATCATCAAAGGACTGCTCTAGGAGGATCCCATGGCAAAAGCTTTTTCAAAGCCCGAGGCGCTCAGCGACACCTATACCCATTATTGCCCCGGATGCACCCACGGCATCATCCACCGCCTGGTGGCCGAAGCCATTGATGAGCTGGGAATCCGGGAAAAAACCGTCGGCATCGCCCCCGTTGGCTGTGCCGTTCTGGCCTACAACTACTTTGACTGTGACTTCCAGGAAGCCGCCCACGGCCGGGCACCGGCCATGGCCACGGGCATCAAACGGGCCCGCCCCGACCTCACGGTTTTCACCTACCAGGGTGACGGCGATTTGGCCTCCATCGGCCTGTCGGAAATCATGCATGCGGCCAACCGCGGTGAAAAGTTCACCACCATCTTTGTGAACAACGCCATCTACGGCATGACCGGCGGCCAGATGGCCCCCACCACCATGCCCGACCAGCGCGCCACCACC
>JAKSBM010000916.1 GCA_022361135.1 Desulfobacterales bacterium
ATACCATCACCATCATAAGTCCCGCCACAACACCCGAGGCCATGTGGTTTGTATTCCTCTCCGGTGCCGTGGCCATCTGCGCCATGATTCTTCCCGGGATTTCCGGCAGCTTCATCCTGGTTCTCCTGGGGAAGTACCAATTTGTCCTGGATGCAGTTTCATCATTCAAACTAAATGTCATCGCCGTCATCGGTGCAGGGGCAGTGTGCGGCCTTCTGGGATTCTCCAATATCCTCTCCTGGCTGCTATCCCGGTATAGGGACACCACCATCGCCGTCCTGGCCGGTTTCATGGTGGGCTCCCTGAACAAAATCTGGCCCTGGAAAATCATGGATCCCGCCCGGGGCACACTGGACCATCCCGTTTGGGTCAATGCCCTGCCCTCCAATTTTTTGGGAATGAATCAGCAGGCATTTCTGCCCGCCTTCCTAATTGCTTTGGTTGGATTTTGCCTGATCTTTGTCATTGAAAAACAGGCCAATAAATTTGAAAAATAAAATCTGAAATATCCCAAAGGGAAGCATCCTAGCGGCCATGGAAAAACCTTAATTTTTCCATGGCCCGACAACGCCCTTGAAAACTATATTTGGGGCAAAGACTCAATGATGCGAAGAAACACGCGGCTCCGTGTCTGAGCCAGCGTCACCGACATCCCGGCGATCGTCCTGGTTGGTCATGACAATCCCCCCCACAATCAATCCCAGGCTCACCAGATGAACCCAACCCATGGGTTCATTCAAGAAGAAATGGCCCTGGGCCCCGCAAAACAGGGGAAGCATGTAATAGATCATCCCGGCCCTGTCCGGTCCCACCAGTTCCACGGCCTTATTCCAGAAAACAAAGGCAAAGAGGGAGGCAAAAATTCCCATGTACAAAAAGGACCCCACCACCCGGAAGGAGAGGTAGGGTTGGACCACCCGGGTCTGCTCCCAGATGAAAAAAGGAACCAGGAACAATACCCCCAGGAAAAAGGTTGTAAATTGAATGGATATGACCCCCAATCCCCGGGGCCGTTCCTTCAAGAGGATGGAATAGGCGGAGAAAAGGACGGCCGCGGCCAGAACCCAGAGATCACCCGCCACAAAGGAAGTGTTAATGAGGATGGACAGGTCCCCCTTGCAAAGAAGGGCCAGGACACCGGTCAGCACCAGAAGCATGCCCGAAATTTTCCTGGGCGTTAAAAGCCGGCCGTAGCGAAACCGGGAAATGATGAGGATAAAAACCGGAAAGGTAATGGAAATCAGGGCCAGGTTCATGGCGCTTGTGGTATGGCTTGCCACGTAAATAAAGGTATTAAAGCAGGAGACCCCGAAAAAGGAAACCAAAGAAAGATAGGGCAAGTGCTCCCGGATGGCGCCGCGCTCCCGGAGAACCGATTTCAGGGCAAAGGGCAGAAAAAACAAAACCGCCGTCAACCAGCGAAAGAAGGCCAGGCTCACCGGGGGAATTTCCTGGTTGATTCCCCGGGCCAGGACAAAATTCCCCGACCAAAGGGCCGTGGCCCCCAGTGCAAAAAGATAGCCCTGTAACCGAATTTTCCCGTCTGTATTGCAACTTTTCCACATATGCCGACTCCTTCATTTATCCGGGATTTAAACCTGGAAAATATACCAGCTTTCAAGGGGGCAAAAAAGGAACAGATTCCCCCCTGGAAAATCCATAACAGAAAATTGAAACCCTGATTGTTATTTCATGGGAGGGGCTGATCCATTGAAGAAGAGTCTTTCACCCCGGCCAGGATATCCTGGGCAAAATAATGGAGACTGGAATAAAAGGAAAAAATCTGGACCAGCCGCTTGGAGTCAAACCGCTTGATCCGGCCGTTCCGGCGCAGGTGGATCAACTTGTCATCCAGATCGGCCAGTGCCGCTTCCAGGGCCTTGGCACCGGTGTGGTTTCGGCCTTCCATGAAAGCCACCAAAACATCACAGGCGTTTTGGGCCAGACCCACAAGTTCCCGGGACATGATGATATCAAACCCCTGGTCGTCAATGGTGTTCAAGGTCCGGGCCATATTATGGAGATGGTCCACGGACCGGCCCATGAGAATCACCTTTTCCTTAAAGGATTGGTCAAATTTACTCTGGTAGATCAATGCCTCGTGCTGGCGGACCTTTGCCAGTTGGGTATGATTACTCCAGGCCTCCTTAATGAGCGGGTCAACCAGGTCTTCATCCACATTTCGCTGCCGGGCGTTGAAGGCCCCCACAAGGACCAGGCAAACCTCCCGGCATTCCTTGGCCTGGGCAATGAGTTTTTGCCGGAGCACATCCACCCGACGCTGGGGGAAAACCAGAATGGACACCAGGAAGGCACAGAAAATCCCCACAAAAATCTCCAGGATCCGATAGAGGCCAAAGGCGATACTGTCCTCCACGTGAATCCCGGTGAGGACCACAATGACCACGGTAATGGCCGCCATGCGATACTGGGTTCGAAACCGGGTCAAAAAACTGCAAATCCCGATGGTCACAAAAAGCGCAACGGAAACCCAGAGCTCACTCTTGGGTACCACCTGGAGAACACCGATTCCCAGCAGGGCCCCCAGGGTGGTTCCCGAAAGGCGGTAGAGGCAAAGTTCAACGGAATCCGCCACATAAATCTGCATGACGATGACGGCGGAAATCACTGCCCAATACCCGAACTCCAATTGAAGCTGGGTGGTGATCCCATGGGCCAACACGGCAGCCAAAGCCGTTTTCCCCCCATGGAGCATATGTTTGACGGATATATTCATGGTACACAACAAAACAGCCAGGCCCGGTTGGGGGGGCTTGGCCGTCGTCAATCCAATATTACCAATTTCTCTATGATTTGATTCCAGTTTAA
>JAKSBM010000084.1 GCA_022361135.1 Desulfobacterales bacterium
ATGGGCTACGAGATTGCCGGGGCGATGGGTATCAAACTGGCCTTGCCGGACCGTGACATTGTCTGTTTTGTCGGCGATGGCTCTTACATGATGGCGAATTCCGAACTCGCCACGGCGGTCATGCGGCGCGTGCCCTTCACGGTGATCCTGACCGACAATCGCGGCTATGGCTGCATCAACCGGCTGCAGATGGGCACCGGCGGCGAGCAGTTCAACAACCTCTACAAGGATTGCAATGTCGTCGAGCAGCCCGACCTCGATTTTGTCGCCCATGCCGCCTCCATGGGGGCTCACTCGGTCAAGGCCAGGGACATCGCCGACCTGGAAGCGCAGATCCTTGAAGCACGCGACCGGACACTCCCGACGGTGATCGTCATCGATACCGACCCGATGCACGGTCCGGGCGAAAATGGTGGCGGACACTGGTGGGATGTCGCCGTGCCCGAGGTCTCCGAACGCAAGGAAGTCAATCAGGCCCGCGAAAACTATGTCGCGGCCTTGAAACACCAGCGCGCGGCGAACTGATTTGGGAGGAGAACACCGGATAAGGAAATCAGATGCTCTGCAGCTGAAACTTGAGGCGCATCTTCACACTCATTGTCATCCCATGGCTTGACCATGGGATCCATGCCGAGGCCCAGCCATGTCTTCAGACTATCCTGGGCACGGTCACGGCATGGATTGCCGGATCAAGTCCGGCAATGACGAAAAAGGTGCAGTCCTCGCTCCGGTCTCGAAGACCCCAAACTCTTGATTAACGATGCAGGGACAAATCGCCCCTGGCGAGACATGAAAACAACGAAATCGACGTTCATCGGAAACGTTACAGGACAAAACCCATGATTCTTTACGGAACCAACCCGATTGCCTGGTCCAACGACGACGACCAGACGCTCGGCGCCGAAATCCCGCTCGAAACCTGCCTGCGGGAAACGGCTGAAATCGGCTTTGACGGCATCGAAAAGGGCCACAAGTTTCCGACCGAGCCTGCGGCACTCAAGGGTGCTCTCGATCCCTACGGTCTCAAGTTCGTATCCGGCTGGCACTCCCTGAACCTTCTGGCCCATTCGGTCGAAGACGAGAAAAAGTCGATCCAGCCGCATCTGGATCTTCTGAAGGCGATGGGCTGCAAGGTCTGCATTA
>JAKSBM010000129.1 GCA_022361135.1 Desulfobacterales bacterium
ATGGTTGCGGTATCTACAGTGATTCTCAAAGTAACCTTCCCATTGAATGGGCCTTTTTTTTTTTTTTTTTTAGGTTTTTCTCCCAACCCGGCGATGGCGGGTAAATGGTCTCCCTTGGGATGAAGTATCAGGGTACTCCCCCCAAAATTATCCCCGGCCCATCACTTTTGGATTGACAAAGATGGGTGGCAAGCCTAAAAGGACGTTTTTTCAATTCATTAAGAAGTAAGGAAGTAAAAAAAGTGAAAGCGCTGGGCGGGCATGTGCTCGCATTGGTTTTGTTGTCTGTTCTCCTCTGGGCCGGTTCCTTCATCGCCCTGAAGCAGGTTCTGGCCCTGTGTGACCCCAATTTTGTAATCTTCGGCCGCCTCTCCCTGGCCGCCCTCTGTGCCCTGCCCTTTTACAAGCAGCTGGGCCCGTTCCAATATCAAAAGGGGGACTGGCGCCTCCTGGCAGGTCTGGGCCTCTTTGAACCCTGCCTCTATTTCCTGCTGGAATCCAAGGCCCTCATGCTGACCACGGCCGGCCAGGCCGGCATGATCACCGCCCTGATGCCCGCCATGGTGGCCCTGGCCGCCTGGATTCTACTGGGGGAAAAAATCAGCCGCCAACTCATCATGGGATTTGCCCTGGCCCTGCTGGGGGTCATCGTCCTGACCTGGAGCGGCAAGGCCACGGAAACCGCCCCCAACCCGGTCCTGGGTAATTTCCTGGAGCTTCTGGCCATGGCCTCGGCCACGGGCTATGTCCTCATCCTGAAAAAACTCTCCCCCCGCTACACCCCCCTGGCCCTGACCACGGTGCAATCCCTGTCCGGTACCCTCTTCTTTGGCATCCTCTTTGGCCTCTCCCCGGTTCCGGTGCCCTGGGATCTTTCCGCCAAGGGATGGGGGCTGATCGCCTTTTTGGGCGTGGGCGTCTCCTTTGGGGCCTATTTTTGCTACAACTATGCCGTGGCCCGGATGCCCGCCTCCCAGGCCGCCGGCTTCCTCAACCTCACCCCGGTGATCACCCTCTTCCTGGGATGGATCTTCCTGGGTGAAATTTTGACCCCCATGCAGTACGGAGCCGCTGCCCTGACCCTTGCCGGTGTCTATTTGAGCCAGAAACGGTCCCGGCCCCCCATGGAAACCAAGTGTCCCCCGGCTCCGGTACAACCCTGATATTCCAGGATCAACCCAATACCGGGCTTGACACCAACCCCAAAAGCCTTTATTCAAAACAAAAACCCGATTTCTGCGGGAGCATGGAAAATGCCATGCTGAGAGGGGGAAACCCGACCGCCCACCACCTGATCCGGATAATACCGGCGTAGGAAAGGAATTCATAAAACCATTCCCGGCGGCAACCTAGGGGAATGGTTTTTTTATTTTGGAGAAAAAAATGAAATTTCATAACCTGATACTCAGTTTCATGTTCATTTGCATCATGGGGTGCAGCAATGCCCCGTCCCAGGATCCGGAACCCCGGGTTTTCACCCTCATGACCCACGACAGCTTCAGTTTGAGCAAACCGGTGATGGCCGCCTTTGAAAAGGCCGTGGGTGCCCGGGTGAAAATCCTGAAATCCGGGGATGCCGGAGAGGCACTGAACAAGGCCATCCTCTCCAAAAACAACCCCCTGGCCGATCTCTTCTACGGGGTGGACAACACCTTCCTCTCCCGGGCCCTCAAGGCCAATGTATTCGACCCCTACGTTCCCAGGGGGCTGGACAAAATTCCCCAGGCCCTGCGGATGGATCCGGGCAACCGCCTCATCCCCATGGATTTTGGGGATGTCTGCCTCAACTATGACATCCAATGGTTCAC
>JAKSBM010000134.1 GCA_022361135.1 Desulfobacterales bacterium
GACGGGGGCTTCAGGCTGCTGCCCTTTGGACTTGAGCAGTTCTTCCACGGCGTCTTCGTCAAATTCATCCGCTTCCCGCTCAATGATGTGCAGGGCATCCTGGGGGCAATCCCCGATGCAGGCCCCCAGGCCGTCGCAGTATTTGTCGGCAATGACCTTGGCCTTGCCTTCTATGATTTCAATGGCCCCTTCGGCACAGGCCACCACGCAATTGCCGCAGCCGTCACATTTTTCTTCGTCGATTTCGATGATTTTACGATTTACTTTCATGTCTTATATCTCCTCAAATCAACAGATCAGCTCTTCCCCAGCAGGGTTTCCCTGGCCAGTTCCTTGCCACTGTCGGTCTGGTATATGCGATTTATTTTTTCCTCCAGATCCGGTCCGTCCAGCTGGAGCTTTCCCCCGCAGGTCTGCATGTGGGCCAACATGGCCGCATCCTTGACCACACGGGTATTGATATCTTCGGTTTGGGTGCGGTCCCGGACCTGGTCCAGAACTTGGCACACCGCCTGGGTGAGTTCCTCTCCGGCCCCAAGTCCCTCCATGAGGGCCCGGGCCTGCCCCGGTTCTTCCGGGCTGTCCATGCCGTTAAGGTAAGCAGCGCAAAGGATGATGGCCAGGTTGCCCTTTTCCTTTTTTCCCAGGGCTTCGGCATACCGAGCCACCCGCCCGGCCTGGCCGATGCGCTTGAAATCCGATCCATAGTGGCGCTTCATTTCCACGGCCACCCGGTCCTTGAACAAATCCTCCCGTTGGGCAACAAATTCCTCGGGCAGGGTGCCCAGGCATTGTTCGGCAAATTTGCAATAGGAGGCGCATCCAAAATCCATCTTGGGGTTAACGATCTTTTTCCGGCATCCGGGGCAGCGTCGGGTGGCATCGTCCTTGAAAAACTCAAGGGTATGGCCGCATTCCGGACACGGGCTTTCGAATATCGCGTTTTCATTCCAGTATTGGGTATCCTGTCCCGGGCATTTCATGATCTTTATCCTTTGGATGGGGTTGGTGTTAAGGGCGGGGGAGAGGTCTCCCCCGCCGGATTCTATCCGTTATTCTAATCCTAGTTGCCAGCCATCATTGCGGTAATATCGGCGGCCGGTTCCGTGGTGGGTTTGATGTCAAAATTGTCCACCAGGACCTGGAGTACTGCCGGAGAAACAAAGGCCGGCAGGGTGGGTCCAAGACGGATGCCCTTGACGCCCAGGTGAAGCAGGGCCAGGAGTACGGCCACGGCCTTTTGCTCGTACCAGGCAATGTCAAAGGAGAGGGGCAGTTCATTGATGTCTTCCAGGCCGAAGACTTCCTTGAGTTTCAAGGCAATGACAGCCAGGGAGTAGGAATCGTTGCACTGGCCGGCATCCAGAACCCTGGGAATCCCCCCGATGTCCCCCAGTCCCAGCTTGTTGTAGCGGAACTTAGCACATCCGGCCGTGAGAATCACGGTGTCGGCGGGCAATTGCTCGGCCACCTCGGTGAAATAGCTTCTGTCCTTCTGGCGGCCGTCGCAGCCGGCCATGACCACAAAGCGTTTGATGGCTCCGGTCTTCACCGCTTCCACCACCTTGTCGGCCAGGGCCAGGACCTGGTTGTGTGCAAATCCGCCCACAATGGCGCCGGTTTCCAATTCCGTGGGGGCGGCGCAGGCCTTGGCCTGGGCAATGATGGTGGAAAAATCCTTGGCACCCCCCTGGGGCCGTTCCGGTACATGGACGGCGCCGGGATAGGAACTCATGCCCGTGGTATAAAACCGATCCAGGTAGGTGTTCTTTTTCTTCAGGGGCACAATGCAATTGGTGGTCATGAGGATGGGGCCGTTGAAGGCTTCGAATTCCACATTCTGATGCCACCAGGAGCTGCCGTAGTTGCCCTTGAGATGGCTGTACTTTTTAAAGGCCGGGTAGTAGTTGGCCGGGAGCATTTCCCCGTGGGTGTATACATCCACTCCGGTGCCTTCGGTCTGCTTGAGCAATTCTTCCATGTCCTTGAGGTCATGGCCGGAGATGAGGATGCCCGGATTGGCGCCCACACCGATGTTAACTTCAGTGATTTCCGGGTTGCCGTAGGCGCCGGTGTTGGCTTCGTCCAGGGCGGCCATGGTCACCACGGCGATTTCACCACATTTCAGAACCAGACCGGTCATGTCGGCCACGGACATGTCTTCGGTGGTGGAGGCCAGCCCTTCCACCATGAAATCCCAAATTTCCTGTTTTTCAACACCCAGGACCGCGGCATGCTCCCCATAGGCGGCCACGCCCTTGAGGCCCAGGACCAGCAGCTCCCGCAGGGAGCGGACATCTTCATTGGCCGTTGCCAGAACCCCCACGGTTTCGGCCTTGGCCTGGAAGGTGGAGACATCGTTGGAGTACCAGGTCACACAATCGGGACAGTCGGCACCCAGGTCACCGGCCTTGGCCGTAAGATCCCGTTTCATGGTCTGGGCATTATTGATCCAGACCACATGGTCGGCATCGTCAAAATTGGCATTGGTAATGGTCACAAAGAGGGCCTGGGCCAGGAAGCGCCCCACCGAGGCAGGAACGTCACCACCGGCAGCCTGGGTTTTCTTGGCTACCACGGCAATCCCCTTGAGGTTGTGGATCAACAGATCCTGGAGGTTTGCGGTGCTGCCTTCCTTTCCGCACATGCCCTTAACGGTACATCCTTGGTTCTTGGCTGCTTCCTGACATTGAAAACAAAACATGGTGACATTCTCCTTTGTCTTTGAATAAACAATTAATCTTTACATCCTGGGGTGAACTTAATATAGAAATGGATGCAAAACATTGACCTGGATCAAGTTCTCACTTTTTTTCCGTTTTTTTGATTAAAGAAGAAAAACAGGAGGGGGACGGTCCGGCACCACTGGCACACTTTAACCAAGGAGTATTATAAGGTATCGAAATTTTAAAGACAATACCGCTATTTGCCGGACTTTCACCCGAACATCTGGCCCGGGTGGAGGCCATTGCCCAGAAATCCGTCCATAAAAAGGGGGAGCTCATCTTCCGGGAAGGGGACCGGGCCCACGGCCTATACATGGTGGCCACGGGAAAAATCAAGGTCTTCAAGGTCTCCTTTGAAGGCAAGGAGCAGATCCTCCACATTTACGGTCCCGGCCACACCTTCGGGGAGGTCCCGGTCTTTGAGGGCAAGCATTTCCCGGCCTCGTCCATGGCCCTGGAAAAATCAGAGATCCTCTACCTGCCCCGGGACAAATTCGTGGACCTCATCGCCCAGGTGCCGGCCCTGTCCATGAACATGCTGGCCGATCTGTCGCGGCGACTGCGGGAATTCACCGTTCAGGTGGAAAACCTCAGCCTCAAGGAGGTACCGGCCCGGCTGGCCGCCTATGTCATCACCCTCTCCCAGGAACAGGAAAACGATACCCAGGTCACCCTGCCCATTTCCAAGGTGCAATTGGCCAATCTCATCGGCACCACCCCGGAAACCCTCTCCCGGATCCTCAAAAAGATGGGGGATGCCGGATACATCGAAGTCCAGACCAAGGACATCATCATCAATGATTTCGACGGCTTGTCCGAACTTTCCGAATCCGGACGCCTTTAATTTCTTGCCCCCGACCACATTGTGGTAGTCATTTTTTCCGTTCCACCTGAAAAAACAAAACCCGACCGGTTTTTGTCTGGACTTGGGTGGAACTGTATCATATAACGACATAAACACTTATTCCGTATCACTAAACTGTCTGGGTCGGACGTGGGATACGGATTCGATGCCGAACGGGTCATTCCGAGAAAATCACAAGTGAAACCGAAGCCTCACCCCCTCTATTGGGCGTGAGCGTCTCTCTATGCCAAGGAGGAATTATGGGACAATTTTTAAGAATCAACACCAAGGAGAAATCCTTTACCTTTGAAGACACCCCCGAAGCCTATGTGGGCCTGGGCGGACGCGCACTGACCTCTAAACTGGTCCTCAACGAAGTGCCGGCCACCTGCCAGCCCCTGGGCAAATACAACAAACTGGTATTTGCACCGGGCATCCTGTCCGGCACCCCGGCCGCCGATTCCGGCCGCCTCTCCGCAGGGGCCAAATCCCCCCTCACCGGCGGAATCAAGGAAAGCAATGCCGGCGGCCTGGTTTCCCAGAAACTGGCCCGCCTGGGCATCTCCGCCCTGGTCCTGGAGGACAAGCCCCAGGGCGACGACTACCAGATGATCGTCATTAATAAGGATGGGGTCACCATCAAACCCGCCGGAGATCTGGTGAAAAAGGGCAATTACGAAGTCATGGAAACCCTCTGGGCCGAATACGGCAAAAACGTGGGCGTTCTTTCCATCGGCCAGGCCGGTGAACAGCGTCTCAA
>JAKSBM010001037.1 GCA_022361135.1 Desulfobacterales bacterium
ATGGAAATGCCCACCTCGGTGAGGACCCGGCCATAGGCGGTGACCACCCCGGCCAGGATGCCGTATCTTACCTCCCAGAGGCAGGTGGCAATGAGGTTCCGTTTGCCCGCCCCCAGGGAGATGAGGGTGAGTTTGAGGTCGGAATCAATGCTTTCAATGGTGGAGGCGGTGATGGCAATGATGATGGGCAGGGCCAACAGGGTCTGTCCCACGGCAATGCCCGTGAGGGTGAAAAGCAATTGGTACTCCCCCAGGGGGCCCCGGCTGGAAATAAAGGCGTAGACAATGAGGCCCACGGAGACCGTGGGCAGGGCCAGGAGGGTGTCCACCAGGGTGCGCACCGCCCGTTTGCCCGGGAAATGGAAATACCCAAGGCAGAAGCCCAAGGGCAAACCTGCTGCCATGCTCAGGAGCATGGAGCAGGTGGAGGCCTTCAGGGTAGCGGACACCGCCGTCCAGGTGGATGGATCCAGGGAAATCAGCAGGGCGGCGGCTTTGAAAATGCCGTCAAGGATAAAGTCCAAGGGCGGTCCGTCTTATTGGGCGTTGGGGATGAAGAGCTTCTGTCCCAGCAGGCGGAACCCTTTGATGAGTTCCTGGGCCTGGGAAGAGGCCATCCAGTCGGAGAATTTCCGTGCCAGGGTGTAATCGGCACCGGGGCAGTTGTTCGGATCCAGGGTGACCACGGAGTATTGGTTGAGCAGGACCGTGTCCCCCTCCACCAGTACTTTCAGGGGGGCCTTGCCGCCCTGCTGGTCCTGGTATTTGATATAGGTGCCCCGGTCGGTCATGGTGTAGCCCTTGCGTTCCTGGGCCACATTGATGGTGGCCAGCATGCCCTGTCCGGTCTGGACATACCAGTTTTCCGTGTCCGGGGCGGCCATGCCTGCGGCCTTCCACAGGGATTTTTCCTTTTTATGGGTGCCGGAGTCGTCCCCCCGGCTCATGAAGGGGGCGGCGGAGCCGACCGAGGCGAGGAAGATCATGTGCCGCTCGAGGCGCTGCATCTCGCGGCCCATGGTGATGTCCATGACCCGCTCGATGCGCTGCTGCAGGCCGGCGCGCAGGCGGTCCGCCGTGGCCGAGACCGCGGCGCGGGAACGGCGCCACTCGCGCATCGCCGAAACGAAGATCGCCGACATCGGGTCCGGCGGCTGCTGGTCCATGCCCCGCCTGCAGAAAAAAAATACATTGAAAAGGGATATGGTAAAGACCGCCGGGAAATCATGTACAATGACTTTGTCATCATCGGTCCGGCCGGTGATCCCGCCGCCATCAAAGGCAAATCCATCACCCAGGCCCTGGCCCTGGTGAAAAACGCCCAT
>JAKSBM010000741.1 GCA_022361135.1 Desulfobacterales bacterium
ATGTATTGGTAGAGCTTCTGCCCCACGGAAAGGGAGGCGTCCAGGGTCTGCTCCACCGGGGCATTGAACCAGAAGGCAAGGGAGGTGGATATGAACTGGATGGAAAAGAAAAAAAGAACCGTGGTGGGCAGCAGGGCCAGGATGATGAAGGCCGTTACCAGCCGGGTTTTCAGCTTTGAACCGAAGATATTGTTCTTTTTTTCCGTATAGAGTTTGGCCAGGTTCCTGAAGACCAACAGCAAAAGGGTGAGCAGCAGGAGGAGGTTGATGTTGATGAGGATGAACATCAACACCGTGGAGGAAAGGGGGAAATCCGTTCCAAAGGGACTGATTCGGGTTTCCAGGATGGTGAGCACCCCCACCACCATGAGGATGACCAGGATGATGATCCCTTCCTTTTTCCACCGGGGCCGGGTTTGGGCTTCCAGGTGGGAGGTGTCGGCTTTATCACGCATGGGGCTTGGCATAGACTTGTTTTCCAGGCGGGTGAATGGCCCGGAGGCAACTCACCCGGGGTTCAATCCCGGGGGGAATTAATAGGTAAAGTTGACCAGATACCAGTCGGTTTCAAAGTCCCAGAAGGAAACAAAAAAGAAAACATGGTGGAGGAACAGGGGCAGGGTGACCTTGTCCAATTCCGCCTTGATGCGGATCTGATATTTCTCTCCCTTGACCAGCCCGTCCAAGGGAATGACCGACAGGTTGTCGATTTCGGTCATCCAAGACTTGGCCTGGTCAAAGGATGCTGTTACCGCCGGTTTTTCGTCCTTCCAGGGCCGGGTCACCGTATATTCCTTTTTTAACGAATTGTATTTGATGGTGGAGCGCACCTGGACATCGGCGATGCGTTTGTCAAACCAGGCATCCGAGGTTTTGTACAGGGAGACGTAAAAGGAAAAGGTGGTGGGGACTCCGTTTTGGACCGCCTGGGATATCTTGTCGGAAAAGGCATTGCGAACGTCAAAATAGGTGAGCAGATCGTCCCGGGTGTTGGCCAGTTTGATATTGGCCAGGACGGCGTTGGTGTCTGCCAGGATGTTGTAGGGAACCACAAGATTCAGCAGGAGAATGAAAATCAGCAGGATCCATGTGGATTTTGAACGCATAGGCAAATGGCTTTCTGTTTTATTAAACGGTTTCGGGTAGGGAGCCGGTTTCCCAGGCATTCTTATGGTCCAGAAAGTTCTCGATGAATTTATGGTTCAGGGCATGTCCCGATTTATAGGAGACAATGTGCCCCTGGATGGGCATTCCCAGCAAGGAAAAATCACCCAGGCTGTCCAGCAGTTTGTGCCGGACCACTTCATCGGGGAACCGGAATCCGTCCTCGTTCAGCACCTTATCTTTATCAATCACGATGGCGGTGTCAAGTCCTCCGCCCTTGCCCAGGCTGAATTTTTTGAGCAGTTCGATGTCTTTGACAAAGCCAAAGGTCCGGGCCGGACTGATTTCCCGGACGAAATCGGTTTTCCCATATTCGTATTCCAGGGTCTGCTCCCCGATGAGGGGGTGGTCAAAATCCACAATGCAGGTGATTTTATAGGTGTCGGCCGGCCGGATTTCCACGAATTTTTCCTGGTCTTCCACCCGGATTTTTTCTTTGACCATCATGTATTGCCGGGGGAGGGGTTGCCCTTCCAGGCCAGCGCCCCCCAGAACCTCGGCAAAGGCCTTGGCACTTCCGTCCATGACCGGCATTTCATATTCGTCCATTTCCACCAGGGCATTGTCAATGCCGAATCCGGCAAAGCTGGCCATGAGGTGTTCGATGGTGGAAACAATGGCGCCGTTGCTGCCCAGTACCGTGGCCAGACTGGTGTCCACCACGTGTTTGAACAGGGCCTGGGTGGGCGGGGTGCCCGGAAGGTCCACCCGCTGGAACCGGATGCCGTAATTGGCCGGTGCCGGTTTGATGGTGATATTTATTTTTTTCCCCGAATGGACCCCGGTGCCCGACAGGGCCACGGCATGGGCCAGGGTATGTTGCATAATGTAATTGGTCATGGTGTAAATTATGGAATTAAATCAATCAAAAATTGTTTGGTATATATAACGGATTTTAAAAATCATGGCAAAAGAAATGAGAAAAATCTTTAGCCTACCCCGTGAATCTGTTAAAAATATAAGGGTCTTTTTCCCCCTTGCCCTTCCCTTGGAATTCCATCCCTAGCCTGAAACTAGGGATACCATTGTTAAGCGGTATTATCTTTTTCCCCCTCGCTTTCTTAATATGCTCCCATGACCGCCCCGGAATGCGGCGGACACTGAGATTAAAAAATACAACCCCAATATAACCAAGGAGATACGCCATGAAACCCCTTATGATTATTACCGGAGCCTCCTCCGGAATCGGCGAAGCCTGTGCCAAACATTTTTCCGAACTGGGACACCCCCTTTTGCTGGTGGCCAGACGGATTGACCGCCTCAATGCCCTGGATTTGCCCAACACCCTGTGCAAGGCCGTTGACATCACCGATCTGGACAGTTTCCGGGATGCGGTTAAGGAAGCCGAAGCCCTTTACGGACCCTGCGACGGGTTGATCAACAATGCGGGCGTCATGCTCCTGGGCCAGGCCGACATCCAGGATCCTGCAGAATGGAAGACCATGTTTGACGTCAATGTCCTGGGCCTTCTCAACGGGATTCATCTTATCCTGGCCGGCATGAAGGAACGGGGCTGCGGCACCGTGGTTAACATCAGCTCCATTGCCGGGCGGAAAAGTTTCGGCAACCATGCCGTATACTGCGGCACCAAGTTTGCCGTCCACGCCATCACCGAAACCATCCGTGAAGAAGTGGCCACCTCGGATGTGCGCTTCATCACCATTGCACCGGGTGCCGTGGAGACCGAACTGCTCAGCCACACCACCTCCCAGGAAATCAAGGATGGGTACGAATCCTGGAAGACCGACATGGGCGGGGTACTCTGCGCCGATGACATTGCCAGATCCGTTGTTTTTGCCTATACTCAGCCCCAAAATGTCTGCATCCGGGAAATCGTTCTCGCAGCCACCCGTCAAGAACCCTAGTTTTACGAGCGTCCATGGATGACCTGAATCTGGAGCTTCGATTGTTGCGGTACTTTGTTGCCGTCTACGAGGAAAAGAGTATCACCGCTGCCTCAAAGCGCTGCCACATCTCCCAGCCCTCCCTGTCCAATGCCGTCAGGCAATTGGAGGAAACCCTGGGGACCCAGTTGTTCATCCGCCACAAAAAAGGGATGGAGATGACGCCTTCTGCACATCATCTCTATCCCTCGGCCCGGAAAATTCTCAAGGATGCCCGGGACCTCTCCCGGCTCTTTGTCCAGGGCAGGGAGCCCGTTGGCATTGGATTGGGGGTGTTCCCCGACCTAAGCCCCAGCCGGTTGAAGCATTTCCTTCAATGGATTCGTAAAAACATCCCCGGCATTGCACTTGAACTTTTGGATCATGGCGACGATGCCCATGGCCGTTTGACCCTGGATCTTTTCAAGGGCGAAGACGAAATCTTCACCCCCCTGTGGGAGGAGGATTATCTGGTCTGCCTTCCCCCGGACCATGGTTTGGCCGGGGAGGGTAGAATCACCTCTGCCATGCTCCATGAACACCCCTTCATCGAATGTCCCCCCTGCGAAGCCCATCAGCAGACCATGGGAATCCTGGCCGGGGAAGGCATGGAACTCAACATCTCCAGCCGGGCCGAACACAAGGGCCAGGTCCTCCAGCTTATTAGGGCCGGCTATGGTATTTCCTTCCTACCCCTGGGGGTGGCCGAATACGCCCCGGACATCATCACCCGCCCCTTTGAGGGGCCACGCATGTTTCGTCGAATCGGTTTGACCCACCGGGCCGGCGGCCGGGGGGACTCCCCCATTGGTAATTTGGTGGATATTTTAAATTCCGTTGCCCTGGAAGGACTTCAGGAGGGCTGGGATAACCCATTGAGATAAAGGTCCATCATTAGTTCCACATCTTCTTCAATGGTTCCCGTCACCTGGGTTAAAATCCGGTGGGACATGAGGGTATTAATGGAATCCAGGAATAGGGCAGCCACCTTCATGGTGTCCATGGGTTTGAACACTCCCTGGGCCACCCCTTCCTCAAAGGCGCTGGCAAAAAGTTTTATACAAAACCAATACCAGGAATCCGGATCTCCCACATATTTGTCCGAAGTGTCGAACATGGCATCCTGCATTTGGCGGAAGAGTTCCTTATGACTCTGTGTCATTTCAAGGGAGATGTGGATGCATTGTTTCAGTTTTTCCCCGGGGGCGGATTTGCCGTTGATGATACGTTGGTATGCCTCTTCCAGGGGGGCGAAACAATGGGCCACCACCGCCTTTATCAAATCATCCTTGTTTTTGAAGTAAAGATAAACCGTCCCTTTGGCAATGCCCGCTCCGGCGGCCACCCGATCCATGGTGAACTTTTTGTTCCCCAGCTCCAGCAGCAGTTCAATGGCGCTTTCGATGATATCATTTCGCACCAGGGCTTCCATTTTCTTTTTCCGTTCCAGTTTTTTTTGTTGCATGGGGGTGGGCATTGGGTGACTTCTCCAAAAAAAATGACGATGGGTAAAATTATAGAATCAGGGTCATTTTAGTCCTTTCAAGGTCAAAGTCAAGGCGGGGAAGAAGACAAAACCATAAAAACTTTGGCAGCGTCGGGGAATCCTGGTAGGGTGGGATAATTTCCATGGCAAGGGGGGATTTCCCATGATTGCAAGCGTTTGTTCCGGAACCCTTTCCGGTATTGATGCCTTTGTGGTGGCGGTGGAGGTGGACATTTCCAACGGTCTGCCCGCATTCAACATGGTGGGGCTGGCCGAGGCCTCTGTGCGGGAGAGCAAGGAACGGGTAAAGTCGGCAATCCAGAATTCCGGATTCACCTTTCCCATGGAACGGGTGGTGGTGAATCTGGCCCCCGGGGACTTGAAAAAAGAAGGCACCGGTTTGGACCTTCCCGTGGCATTGGCATTGATGGCCGCCACCGGTCTGGTTCCCCCCGATCCCATCCAACCCTATCTGGTGGTGGGGGAATTATCCCTGGACGGTCAGGTGAAACCGGTCCGCGGCATCCTTTCCCTGGCCTTGGCCGCACAGCGTGCCGGACTCCAGGGCATGGTGGTGCCCCGGAAAAATGCCGATGAAGCGGCCATGGTTAAGGATCTCAGGATCTATCCCGTGGATCAATTGTCCCAGGTGGTGGAATTCTTCACCGGCCATACCCCCATTGACCCCCATGAATGGTCCTTCCCCCATGGCGCCCAAGGTAGCCAAAATCCCTTGGCCGGAGATTTCTCCGATGTCCGGGGGCAGGAACATGCCAAGCGTGCATTGGAGATCGCAGCCGCAGGGGGGCATCACCTACTCATGACCGGACCTCCCGGCTCCGGGAAAAGCATGTTGGCCAAACGGTTGCCCACCATTATGCCCGCCCCTTCCTTTGAAGAAATTCTGGAGGTGACCCGGATTTATTCCGTCACCGGCCGGTTCAAGGACGGGGTCATGGCCTTCCGCCCATTTCGCTCCCCCCATCACACCATTTCAGATGCCGGCCTTGTGGGGGGCGGTTCCTCCCCCATGCCCGGGGAAATCAGCCTGGCCCACCACGGGGTGTTATTCCTGGATGAGCTGCCCGAGTTCCGGCGCAATGTCCTGGAGGTCCTACGTCAACCCATTGAAGATGGGCAGGTGACCATTGCACGGGCCGGTGTTAAATCCACCTTCCCCTGTTGCTTTATGATGGTGGCGGCCATGAATCCATGCCCCTGCGGCTTGCTTTCGGATCCGTCCGCTGCCTGCAATTGTACTCCGGCCCAGGTGGGAAATTATCGGTCACGGATATCCGGCCCGCTTTTGGATCGCATGGATCTTCAATTGGACGTCCCCCGGGTGGATTTCAAGGCATTGATGGAAAAATCCACCGGAGACTCCTCGGCCCGAATCCGGGATCGGGTTTCCGCTGCCCGGGAAATCCAGAGCCGGCGGTTCCAAAACCTCCCGGTTTTTAACAATGGCGCCATGGGCAGTGGCATGCTGGATCAATTCTGTGCCCTGGATGCCCAAACCCAGACCCTCCTTGAAACCGCGGCAAAGCGGTTGGGATTTTCGGCACGGGCCTGCCATTCCATCATCAAGGTGGCCCGGACCATTGCCGACCTGGACGGAGGGGGAGAGATCTCATCCCGCCACCTGGCCGAGGCCGTTCAATACCGAAGTTTTGACCGGAATGGGCCGTCGTCCATCTAACTGCGAATTGCGGGAAGGGTTTTCCCTGAATTATTGATGCCTGTGGTGAAGGGCCAACCTGCCTTTCTCACCGGGAATCCTTTGACACAGATTGTTCCAGTCGGCCGACATCCCGATCAAAAATGCCCCTTTTGCATTGTGGGTCACCCCGGCCCGCCACACCGCGTCCGATTTCGGCATGGTTCCGTATCTGTCTTTGGGCCGGGGTGAAATCCTTATTTTTTCGGGGCCACCATCCGTTTTTTTATTTTTTCCCAGATATAGGTGTTGAGAAAGCAATCATCCATGTTCCCCACCATGGTTTCCAGGCGGGGCAGTGGAATGCTGATGCTCATCAGGCCCTGCTTCACGCAGCCCCGGGCCGGGGGATCAAACAATCCCAGGACCGCACGGGGATTGTCCGACTCCAGTTCCTTCATGGCAAAGCCGATGACGCCGTCGCAACCGGATCCAAAGGGGGCAATGGCGCCGCCGTTGGGATCCACAAGGTCATAATTGGCCAGGGTGTGAAGTCCGGCCAGGGCATCGGGGGTGCAGAAAAAGGTGATCACCTGGGGATGATCTTCCGGGGTGAGCTGATCCCAGCGCTTGAAAACCAGATATTTTCCCTGGGCCGGCTTGGGGGGATTGGTCATCATCATGCCCTGGACACAGGCCCTATTCTTTTTAAACCGTTCCACCTGGGTGAGGAAGTCGATCATGTGTTCAACCTCTTCCTCCGTTGGCGGGGTACCGAAACCCAGGGTTCCGGTGGCGCCGGGACAGCCGAAATTATCCTGGTTGAATGCCCGGGGTTTCCCCGCACGAACCGGGGCCATCTGGCTGAATATGCAGGTGTACCCCCGATTGTTTTCCTTGGGCTTTTCCGGGAAATCCGCCCCATGGAGTTCATCGCTGTAAAACGCTGCCAGGGGAAGTTCTTCACCGGGAAAATAATGGGTCCATTTCCGTGTGAATGTGTTTAAAAAATTGGAATCCATCTCTGCCTCCTTCATGTTGTTGCAGAATAAAAATGACCTTTTGGTTGTGTAAATGACTATAGGTCATATTAATGCCTTGTGGTTCTGTGTCAAGGGTGATGCCGGTGAAATGGGTTCCCCCATTCCGGTCATAGGGTTTTAATTCTTTTCATTGTGCGAGGGATCCTTCTGTGAAACGCGGGGTTAGACCTTTACAATCCCGGCTTAACCCTTATAATAGCTTCACCGCAGATTCCATCGCAGGGATTTTGGGAATCCGGTAACCATAAACCCAAAGAAAACCAGAAAAATGATTAAAAAAGATATTTTTGAACGGGATATCAAGGCCCAGTTTAAAGCCGCGGCCAAGGATCGCCTGTATCGCTTCATCATGGCCGACGGCATGATGAAAGGTGCCGTGGTCCATGCCACCCGGATGATTAAGGAAATGCAGGCCAACCACAACCTGGGGGCCGTGGAAACCCTGGTCCTGGGCCAGGCATATATCGCCGCCGCCCTCATGAGCTCCAGCCTCAAGGGGAAGAATGATCGCTTGAGTCTGAGCGTCCAATGCTCCGGCCCCATCAAGGGATTGGATGTGGATGCCAATGTCTTCGGCGAAATCAGGGGCTATCTCAAGGTGCCCCGCATCGAGGTGGAAAAAGCTGAGCAGGTGCGCTCCCTGAGTTCTTTGTTTGGCGCCGGTTTCATCACTGTGACCAAGTATCTGGAAGATGCCAAAACCCCCTATTCCGGACAGGTGGAACTGGCCTACGGCAGCATCGCCGAGGATCTGGCCCACTATTATCTTACCTCGGAACAGATCCCCACGGGATTCAAACTCTCCGTGGCCTTTGACGAAAATGAACAGGTGGTGGGAGCCGGCGGTGTTTTCCTCCAGGCCATGCCCGGTGTGGACCCCGATCAGGTGGCCCAGGCCGAAGCCCTGATCCAGTCCATGGATTCCCTGGGCCAGACCTTTGCCGACGGAAAGAAACCCCAGGCGATTGTGGAAGAGGTCTTTGCCGATCTTGACCCCCAAATGCTCAAGGACAATCGCATTGAGTTCTTCTGTCGGTGTACCCAGGAACGCATGGAAGGATACCTCAAGGGACTGGCCCCGGAGGATCGTAAGGACATTGCTGAAAACGGTCCTTTTCCCCTGGAATTGCGCTGCCACCATTGTAATACGGTTTATCGTTTCACCCAGGAGGCCATCAAGGAACTTCTGGCATAAAAAAATGAGTTTTCCTTGCAAAGGATAAGGAATTCAGTATAAAAAATCCCATGGAATCCTGATAGTTACTTCATAGCCGTATTGAAGCTATGATGCCTATGGGACATTGGCGTGAAATCCGAAATGAAAAGGTTTGTGACCATGTGTAACCATTGTGACGACCATAGCCATCATCACCATCACCACCCGGAAATTGTTCAGCTCATGCCGGTTCAGAACCATCTGTATGCGGTCTATCAAACCCCGGAACCCTTGCCCTTTGCCACGGTGAAATCCGATGGTCTGTGTCTGGTTCCGGTGTTGTTCATGGGATTGATCCACCACGGGGAAAAATCCATGGTGGAAGGGTTTTTTGCCTCAACATCCGTTCAATCCTGTGAAGATATTGAAGGCTTCAAGGGCTATGCAGCTTCCCTTGAAGATGCTCAAGTTCTGTATTCTTAAGGAATCATCAGACAGGATCGCCAACACCGAATCTTAAGGAGGACCAATGCACAAACTACTAAAGGACAGCCCGGGTGAACGCGTTATGCTCCTGGGGAATGAAGCCATTGCCCGGGGAGCCATTGAAGCCGGCGTGGCCTTTGCCACCACCTACCCCGGTACCCCCTCGTCGGAGATCTCCCTGAACCTCTTCCAGATGTCCCAGGAATCTGATCTTTATTTTGAATATTCCACCAATGAAAAGGTGGCCCTGGAAGTGGCGGCTGCCGCAGCCAACTCCGGGTTGCGGACCTTTGGCATGATGAAGCATGTGGGGCTGAATGTGGCGGCCGATCCCTTGATGACCCTGGCCTATGTGGGGGTTACCGCCGGCATGGTTATCCTCACCGCCGACGATCCGGCCATGTTCTCCAGCCAGAACGAGCAGGACAACCGCTACTATGCCAAGTTCGGGAACCTGCCCATGCTTGAGCCCTCCTCCGTGGCCGAAGCCAAGGATATGATCAAGGAAGCCTTTGAGCTGTCCGAAGCCCTGAAACAGCCGGTGCTCCTGCGGACCACCACCCGGATCAACCACTCCAATGCCTTTGTCACCTTCGGGGATATGAAAGCCCGGATGACCCAGGGTAAATTCATCCGGGATCCCCACCGTTGCGTCACCGTACCTGCGGTATCCCGGGGCCTGCACGTCAAGCTGCTGGAAAAAATGGAAAAGGCCGGGGAACTGGCACAGGGTTCTGAATTCAACTTTACACAGGGCCAGGGAACCCTGGGCATCATCGCCAACGGGGTCTCCTTCCACTATGCCGAGGATGCGGTAAGGGATCTGGGCATTGAAGCCAACAGCCGGATCCTTCGCCTGGGCTTCACCAATCCCATGCCCCGGGCCAAGATTGTTGACTTCCTCAATGCCTGTGAAAAGGTTCTGGTCATTGAAGAGGGCGAACCCTTCATGGAAGAAGCGGTCAAGGCCATTGCCCAGGAAGCCGGTCTGACCCTGCCCATCCAGGGAAAATCCCCGGAACTCTTCAGCCGCCTTTTTGAATATGATCCCGGCATGGTCCGGGAAAAAATGGCCCAATGCTTTGGGGTGGATTATGAAAAGAAGGTCCCCGTGGACACCTCGGATGTGCCCCCCATCCCCATGCGGCCGCCCAACCTTTGTTCCGGTTGTTCCCACCGGGCCACCTTCTACGAGATCAAGAAGGCTGCCGAGGGCATGGATGTGGTCTGCCCCACGGACATTGGGTGCTACACCCTGGGATTCCTGCCCCCCCTGAACTCCGGTGACTTTGTCATCTGCATGGGCTCTTCGGTATCCTCCTCCTGTGGTTTCGGACAGGCCACGGACCAGAAGGTCGTCTCCTTTGTAGGGGACTCCACATTCTTCCATTCCGGCATCACCGGCCTGGTGAACGCCGTGTTCAACAACCATAATTTCACCCTGGTTATCCTGGAGAACGACACCACGGCAATGACCGGTCACCAGCCCCACCCCGGCGTGGACATGGACCGCATGGGCCTGAAGGGCTATGGTCGGGTCAACATCGAACAGGTGGTTCGGGCCCTGGGGGTTGAACATGTTTCCGTGATCAAACCCTTTAAGGTGCAGAAGAGCGTGGACGTGATCAAAGAAGCCCTGGAATACCAAGGCGTCTCCGTTATCATTTCCCAGGAACCCTGTGCCCTTTACGCCAAGAGTCTGAAATTGAAAAAGGCCCGTCCCTTCATGGTCTCCGACAAATGTCAGAACCACCGGGATTGTCTCAACACCATTGCCTGTCCCTCCTTTTTCCTGGGGGACGACGGTAAGCCGGCCATTGATGCCGACACCTGTGTGGGATGTGCGGTCTGTGCCCAGATCTGTCCGGAAAACGCCATCCGGCCCTTAAAACGATAAAGAGCGAGGACGAAAGAATATGGAAACGACGAGATTGATTATTGTAGCAGTTGGGGGACAGGGCAATCTTCTGGCGTCCAAGGTGCTGGGAGAGGCGGCTCTGATTGAAGGGGTACCCGTTCGCATGAGTGAAATCCACGGCATGGCCCAGCGGGGCGGTGTGGTGGAATCGGCCATTGTCTTCGGGGATGCCACAAGCTCCATTATTTCCGATGGGGAAGCCGACATCCTTTTGGGCTTTGAACCCGCCGAAACTCTGCGGGCCCTGAATCGCTGTTCCAAGGATACCCAGGTCATCACCAACACGGCTACCCTGCCGCCCTTCACCGTATCCATCGGCCAGGGGGAATACCCGGACGTGGAAAAGGTCAAGGAATTGATCACGGCCAAGACCGCCGGTCTGGTCTGCCTGGATGCCATGAAACTGGCCAAGGAAGCCGGCAGCCCCATGAGTGTGAACATTGTGCTTCTGGGGGCCCTCATCCGCACCGGAGCCCTGGGTTTTTCCAAGGAATCCATGCTGGAAGCCATTAAAAGACGGGTGAAACCCGCCTTCCTGGACATGAACCTTGCGGCCTTCGAGCTGGGCTGGGAAGCCGCTGCTTAAGAGTTACAGATCCGCCGGTGTCGGCGGATTGATCCATTTATACCGGGCCTGCCCATTCCGGGCAGGCCCATTGCACAAGGCGGAAAACCATGTCTCCATCCCCTGAAATTTTTGTCATCAACGGCCCCAACCTCAATATGCTGGGGAAACGGGAGCCCGAAGTCTACGGGTCCAAAACCCTGGACGAAATCAACCTGGACCTCACGGCCCAGGCCCATGCCCTGGGGATGGCCATCTATTTTTTCCAGTCCAACCACGAAGGGGCCATTGTGGACCGGATCCAGGATATCTTCACCCAGGATCCCGCCGGCCTCATCATCAACCCCGCCGCCCTGACCCACACCAGCGTGGCCCTGCGGGACGCCTTGCTCCTGCTTTCCTGCCCCATTGTGGAAGTCCATCTTTCCAATATTTACAAGCGGGAAGCCTTCCGCCATAAATCCCTGGTTTCCGATGTGGCCATGGGGCAGATGGCCGGATTCGGCGCTTTGGGCTATGAATTGGCCCTCACCGCCCTTCACCGCCACATCCAAGGATAGACATGGACCGTGGCCGTCCCCTGATCCTCTGCGCCACAGCCATGGAATTGGCTCCCTTTCTGGAGGCCCATCCGGCCCAGGACGTTCCCCATCCCCAATTTCCCGGAAGCCCCATCCATTTGGAATTGGAACAGGCACCGGTGGATATCCTCATCACCGGACCGGGCATGGCCAACACCCTCCACGGCCTCACCGCATTTTTATCCCTGGACCGCCCCCGCCCCAGCACGATTTTTAACCTGGGCATTGCCGGAGCATTCGAATCCAACCTCGCATCCGGGGAGCTGGTCATGGCTACAGAAGTCATTGATGCCCACACCGGCGTCACCAAAGACCGCCTTCCCCATGCCCCCCTTCCATTCGACCTGATCCCCGGCCATGGGGAAAGCCGCCAGGGACACTATCCCCTGGATGCAACACAGATAAAACACTGGGCCGCCGCCTTCAAAGACCATGGACTGCCAGTCCGGGTGGGCCCCCTTTTGACCGTATCCGCCATCACCGGCACCCCGGCACATGCTCACACTCTCCACCAGGCCCACGCCCCCCTGGCCGAAGCCATGGAAGGCGCCGCCGGCGCCCACATCGCCGCCCTTTACCACCTTCCCTTCATGGAAATCCGAAGCATCTCAAACCCCGCCGGTGTCCGGGATAAAAGCCAATGGAATATTCCCTTGGCCTGCCGGAGCCTGGCAAAGGCCGGAGAAGTCATTGTTTGTCACTACGAATAAATTGTATAAATTGTTTTTTTGCAGGAAGTAATTTTATAGGGCATAAAATTGATTGTTGCCTTTTCCAATTGAGGATGCTTTATCTTCAATTTAATCGATTTCCGTCCAACCTGTCTTCATTTGGTTGGATATCATTAAAATTGTCATGATACCCAGTAAGCTATTCAAAAATAAAAAGATAAACAGACCTGTTCATCATATTTTTGGCTTCAATCGGATGATATTAAAATGAAAGAACCAGATTATAAAAGAC
>JAKSBM010000505.1 GCA_022361135.1 Desulfobacterales bacterium
CTCACTTTGAATTCTGAAGAATCAGAGCTTAGCACATTGTTCGGATTATAGGGCTCCCAAGGGGGCCTTTCATTACAAACGGCGGGCACTACGCACCATGTCTGACGCTCAACACGAAAGGCTTCCAAAAACAATTTTGGAAGCCTTTCGTTATTAATTGCCGAAAAAATTACAACCGTTCAAATATAGCAGCAGCACCCATTCCCCCGCCAATACACATGGAAACGATACCGTATTTACCGTTCACTTCCTTGAGGTTGGCCAGGCAGGTGGCGGTGAGTTTGGCGCCGGTGCAGCCCAGGGGGTGGCCCAGGGCGATTGCGCCGCCGTGGATGTTGATGCGGTCCATGTATTTTTCCAGATCCAGTTCGCGAATGCAGTGGAGGGCCTGGGAGGCAAAGGCTTCATTTATTTCATAGATATCAATGTCGTCAATGGTCAGCCCGGCCTGTTCCAGAACCTTGGGGATGGCATATTTGGGACCCACGCCCATTTCATCGGATTTGCAGCCCACGGTGGCATAGGAAACCAGCTTGCCAATGGGTTCCAGTCCCAGTTCATCGCATTTTTCCTTGGATGCGATGATGGTGGCGGCGGCGCCGTCGGTGGTCTGGGAGGAATTGCCCGCGGTCACACTGCCGCCGGCGGCAAATACGGCCCGTAATTTACCCAGACCTTCCGCAGAGGATTCACGGATCCCATCGTCGTGTTCCACCATGAATTCTTCACGTTTGTAATCCCCTTCGGGTTGTTTCACATAACGATAGGCCGGGGTGGGAACGATTTCGGTGAACTTTCCATTGTCCCGGGCCGCCGCAGCCTTGGCCTGGGAATTGGCGGCAAATTGATCCTGGTCTTCCCGGGATACATCATAGCGATTGGCCACGTTTTCAGCCGTAATCCCCATGGAAATGTACATTTCCGGGTTGGTTTTGGAATATTCCGGATGGGGACGGGGCACGTTGCCGCCCATGGGGACGAAGGTCATGGATTCTACGCCGGCACCCATGGTGATGTCGGACCAGCCCATCTGAACCCGTGAGGCAGCCAATGCAATGGCTTCCAAGCCCGAGGCACAGAACCGGTTCACCGTGGCACCGGAGACCTTGTCCGGGAACCCGGCCATTTTCAGGGCAACCCGCCCCAGGTTCAAGCCCTGTTCCGCCTCGGGAAGAGCGCAGCCCAGCATGACGTCGTC
>JAKSBM010000264.1 GCA_022361135.1 Desulfobacterales bacterium
GCCCACGGGGCCGGGCAGCTTAAATCACCGTTAAAAATCAAGCATCCCAGCCCCCCTGGGCACGCAGCCCATCCACAACGGACCGGGCCTGGTCCATGAGGGCCATCTTGTCCACCTTGGTGGAACGGGTGAGGGGGAATTCGGTATCATGGGCCCAGATTTCCACATGGGCGGGCCGCTTGTAGGCGGCAATGGACTTGCAATGGGCCATGACGCCCTCGGGGGTCAATTCCTCCCCGTCCTTTGCCCGGACAAAGGCAAAGATTCCTTCGTCGAACAATTCATGCTTCATGCCCACCACTTCCACCATGTCCACCCCGTCCAGGGCGGCAATGTGCTCCTCCACCTCGCCGGGGAAGACATTGTACCCCTTCTGCTTGATGACAAACTTTTCCCGGCCGGAAAGGTAGAGGGCCCGGTAGCCCTCCATGGGCTTGAAATAGCCCAGGTCACCGGTGTAAAGATAGCCGTCCGTGGAGATGGTCCGGGCCGTGGCCTCGGGCTGGTCATAGTAGCCCAGGAAAACGATGGGGCCCTGGTAACAGATTTCACCCACCTCTCCGTCGGCCAGTTCGGGACCGGCGGAACCGTCGGAGGCCATGGGGCTGCGAATGGTGATGGGGGCCAGATCTTCATAGGCTTCCCCCACCTGGCCGGCCATTTCCTCAATGGAAATTCCCCCGGGGGTAAAGGAACCAAAGCCGGCATTTTCCGTCATGCCGATCCCCGTACCGAACCGGGGGGCCATGGTTGCCAATTTTTTCAAAAACATGGTGTCCACACTGGAACCGCCATAGGCCACAAACTCCAGGCTGGACAAATCGTACTGGCCATATTCGGGCAGGGCCCAGATCATGCGGAACATGGTGGGGATCTGGCCCAGGGCCGTGACCTTGCGCTCCTGGATGGCTTCCAGGGTCAGTTTGGCATCGAAAATCCGGAGTAAGACCGTGGTCCCGCCGATGAAAAGACTGGTCATGAAGGTTTCGGTAACACAGCCCACGTGGCTGGGGGGAAGATTCACCAGGCAGACAAAATCGGCATTGTCGGTTTCACTGCCAAATCCCCGGGCCAGCACCCGGTTCTGGATCAGGATATTCTGGTGGCAAAGCAGGGCCGGCTTGGGCTCCCCCGTGGTGCCGGTGGTATAAATGATCAAACACGGCGTCCGGGTATCCACGGCGGCATAGGCCTTTTTCAGCCCCCCGGAAACCAAATCCTTAAGCTTGAGCCAGATCAACCGTTTTTTGTCCATCATCTGGGTGATGGAGACGGCACCGGGCAAAATATCCCCGGGCTGGGGATCCGGTGTGAACTGGACCAGGTGCTCCACCGAGGCACAATGCTCCTGGACGGCCCGTCCCGCCGCCCTGAAGTCCTTCACCGGGGTGTTTCCCAAAAAGAAAAACGCCTTGGGCCGAATCTTATTCACGTCCCGCACCACCTCGTTCTCCGTGAGGCGGACATCCAGGGGGGCAAAGATGGCCCCGATCTTAAAGCAGGCATACATGAGGATCATGTGCTCGGGCACCAGGACCAATTGTGTGGCCACCCGGTCCCCGGCCCCAATTCCCATGTCCATGAGGCGGAGGGCAAAGAAATCCGTGAGTTTGACAAATTCTTTATAGGTGATTGTTTTTCCGTCTTCGTGCTGGACCATGGCAGCCTGGTCCGGTCTCTGGGCGGCCCAGTGTTGGATGTAGTCATTGAGTCGTGTTCCGGTCATCAGCTTTCCCTTTCAATTTTCACGTATCCGTTCCGGATCGCTTTTTGGTTTTCAGCATTGAGAACTTCAAAATGGAGGGTGGTGGTCTGGTCCCCGTCCCGGCGATCCAGGCAACGGATCTCGATGGAAGTGCCGGGCAAGACCATGCCCGTGAACCGGCAGGCCACCTCCCGGATCCGGTGGGGATTTCCCCCGCAGGCCCGGGCTGTAATCTCCCCCACGGCCCAGGCCAGGGTGGCCGTCCCCTGGACCAGGATGCCGGGCAGCCCCACATCCCGGGCAAACTTCGGCGAGGTGTGAATGGGGAATTCAATGTCGGCGCAGGCATCGTAGATATAGGGAGCCAGGGGATCCACATCCATGGATGTTTCCCAGGGGGGTGGGGCCGTTCCCCCATCACTCCCGGATATGGGGGCAAGATCATCCGGCAGATCCAGAATCTGCCCCTCCCCCTTACAGGTCACCCCCCGGAGCATGGCCCCGATCTTAAAACAGGCATACATGAGGATCATGTGCTCGGGCACCAGGACCAATTGTGTGGCCACCCGGTCCCCGGCCCCAATTCCCATGTCC